>NZ_OZ012599.1:300000-388751 GCF_963942435.1 Shinella sp. WSD5-1 | reverse complement strand
TTAGAGCTACTACGGCACGCAAAGCGGCGGCGCACGAAAGCAATCAAATACGTACTTTTGATTACAGTTATTAGTTTTTGTTCGTTCATATGAAAACATACGGAAAGCGGGAAATGGTTTGCCATGAGACACCAGAACTCTTCATCTTCGACTGTGACGGCGTGCTCGTGGACAGCGAGATCCTGTCGGTGCGGGCCTATGTGCGGGCCTATGCCCGCCACGGGCTCGCCATTGCCGAGAGCGACGTTGCCCGTTGCTTCGGGATGAAGCAGGCCGATATCTTCCAGTCTATCGGCGCGGCGACCCGGCAGGTTTTTCCGCCCGAGCATGCGGGCGACCTGTGGGAGGAAATCCGCACGCTCCTCGAAGCGGAGCTCGTCGCGATCGAAGGGATCGACAGGCTTCTCGATACGCTGCCGGCAAAGCGCTGCGTTGCCTCCTCGTCGGCGCCGGAGCGCATCGCGCTCAGCCTTTCCCTACGGGCCTGGCGCAGCGCTTCGGCGAGGCGGTGTTCAGCTCGACGATGGTCAGGGCGGGAAAGCCGGCACCGGACCTTTTCCTCCACGCGGCCGCCTGCATGGGCGCAGCGCCGGACCAATGCATGGTTTTTGAGGATTCCATCTACGGGATCGTCGCGGCCCGGGCGACCGGCATGCACGCCATCGGCTTCACGGGCGGACGCCATCTTCCACCCGACCATGGCGCGCGGCTGCTGGAAGCCGGCGCCCATCGCGTCTTCGGAAGTTGGCAGGAGGCGGGCGAAGCACTCGGCCTTGGCGCCGTGATGGAGCGCGTCACTCCTCGATGAGGCGCTGGGCGATCTCGATATCGGTCAGGACCACATGTGGCGACAGCAGCTTCAGCGCGCCGCGGAAGGCCGCATATTTATGCCAGCCGCCGGAGGCGAGCACGACCTTGCGCGCCGTGCGCAGCGAGCGCGGGTCGACGGCTACGACGCGGCGGTTGACCTCGTGGTCGATGATCTCGCCATCGGCATCGATGAAGCGGCAGAGTATGTCGCCGACCGCACCCGCCTTCTGCAGCGAAATCAGCTCGTCGCGCTCAAGCAGGCCGTAGCGGCTGAAGGTGGAGCCGGGCGAGAGGTCTCCGACGCTGACGATGGCGACGTCGAGGTTTTCCGAGCGGCGGAAGACCTCGCGGATGCCGGGATGGGTTAGCAGCGCATCGCGGGTGCGTTCGTCCGGGGCGAAGACTGGCGCGGCGATGAGGTAGGCTTCCGCGGCGAGACGGTCGCCGAGGCGCCAGGCGAACTCGGAAGGATTGAAGGCGCTGACGCGGGTCAGCCCACCCAACAGCGACACGACGGAGATATGCGCATCCGTCTGCTGAGGGATCGCCGGAAGGCAGGAGCTCAGCGTCTTGCCCCAGCCAAGGCCGATGATCATGTTCTCCTTGAGCAGATCGGTGACATATTCGCCGAGCACGCCGCCGATGATCTCGGGAAGCTGCTCCGTCTGCTTGGGAACGGGCACGACGATCGCCCGCTCCAGATTATATTTCTTCTCCAGCTCTCGTTCCAGCGCGACGCAATTGCTCTGCTTGGACAGGACGCGGATCTGCACCGTGCCGTCGAGGCGGGAGGCGGCCAGCATGCGCAGCACCTTGGCGCGGTTGAGGCCGAGCTCCTGCGCCACCTGGTCCTGCGTCATGCCTTCTTTGTAGTAGAGCCAGGCCGCCCTCGTGCGCAGATCATCGGACAGGTCGGACACCAGCGTCGCTTCTCCAAGACATCAGATGTCCCACCTATAGAGCAGGCCCGGACGTTTTTCCATGCGCCGCGAGGGCCGGTTGCCAACAACCCTCAGTTTTTACGCCGGAAGAGATCGACGAGGACGGCGATCAGTACTACGCAACCGACGATGACCCGCTGCCAGAAGCCGGAGACGTTCAGCAGAACCGTGCCGTTGGCAAGGACCGTCAGCAGCATGGCGCCGAGCATCGTGCCGACGATGGAACCCTGCCCGCCGCGCAGGCTCGTGCCACCCAGAATTGCGGCGGTGATGGCGCCCATCAGCCAGCCTTCGCCCACCGAGGGCTGGCCCGCATCCATGCGGCTTGCAAAGAGAATGCCGGCGAGCGCGGCAAACATGCCGGCAAGCCCGAAGACCAGGAACTCGACCAGCTTGACGCGGATGCCGACGAGCACGGCCGCTTCGCGGTTTCCGCCGACGGCGAAGATGTTGCGGCCGAACCGCGTCTGGGTCAGCATCCAGATGAGGACCGCGCCGGCGAAGAGAAAGACGAGAACAGGCACCGGGACGCCGAGGATCTCGCCCTTGCCGAAGAATCCGAACTGTTCGCCGAGCGGCCGGATCGGGTAGCCCTTGGTCAGCACCATTGTCATGCCGGCGAAGATTTCCCAGGTCGCGAGCGTGACGATGAAGGGATTGAGCCTCAGGCCCGCGACGAAGAAGCCGTTGATGAAGCCGAGCGATAGGCCGAAGAGCATCGTCAGGGGAATGACGAAATAGGGATGGATGCCCAGCATGTTGAGCATCATCGCGCCGACGATGGCTGAAAGCCCGGCCGCCGCGCCGACGGAAAGGTCGATGCCGCCGACCAGCAGCACCAGCGTCTGCCCGAGCGCCACGAGGCCGACGAAGGCCGCCTGCCGCGCGACGACGGACATGTTGTAGGACGAGAAGAAGTTGTCGGTCGCCAGCGACAGGACCACCATCAGCGCGATCAGCGCCACGGTGATGCCGCTCGCCTCCCAGCGCCAGAAGCGTGCGACAAGGCTCGGCCGGCGGTCGTTCTTGCGGATCGCACCATCGGACATCGTGTTCTCACTCATGGTCGTCAACCTTTTCTGTGTGCTGTCGCGCCGGCTCAGCTCATCGCAAGCTGGAGCAGGGATTCCTGGGTGGCCTCGGCAGCCGTGGGCATCCCCTTCACGCGGCCCTCATGCATGACGAGGATGCGGTCCGAGACATCCAGGACCTCCTCGAGCTCGGAGGAAATGAAGATGATGGACAGGTTCTCCCGGTCGGTGAACCGGCGGAGCTCCTGCTGGATCTCGAACTTGGCGGCGACGTCGATCCCGCGCGTCGGCTCGTCCATGATCAGCACGCGGGCGTTCTTCATCAGCCAGCGGCCGATGATCACCTTCTGCTGATTGCCGCCCGAAAGCGACGTGATCGGATCGCGCGTGGACCCGAGCTTGATGCGCAGGCGGCTGACGAAACCGTCGACCTCCTTCATCATGTCGCCGTTGCGCAGGCGCAGGAGACCGCCATAGCGCCCGAGCGAGGGCATCGCCATGTTCTCCGAGATGGACAGCAGCGGGAAGATCCCCTCCTGCTTGCGTTCCTCCGGCAGGTAGACCAGGCCCTTGGCGATGGACGCCAGCGGGCTGCGGTTGTCGAGCCGCTCGCCGAACAGGTCGACGCTGCCCGCATCCGCCCGGGTGAGGCCGAAGATGCATTTGGCGACCTCGGTGCGCCCGGCGCCCACGAGGCCCGAGACCCCGAGGATCTCGCCACGGTGCAGGTCGAAGGACACGTCCTCGAACTCGCCCTGGCGCGTCAGTCCGCGCACGGAGAGCACGACCTCGCGGTTTTCCAGGTGGACATGCGGCGCCGGGTTGCCCTTGCCGATCGCCCGGCCGGCCATGGCCTGCACCATCTCCTCCTTGGTCGTCGTCTTCGGGTCGAGCTCACAGACGAAGGCGCCGTCGCGCAGAACGCTGATGCGGTCGGAAAGCTCGAGGATCTCGTCCAGCCGGTGGGAGATGTAGAAGATCGAGCCGCCGGCGGCGCGGAAGGCGCGGATATAGGCGAACAGCTTCTCGGTCTCGCGCGAGGTGAGTGTCGCGGTGGGTTCGTCGAGGATGAGGATATCGGCCGAGGTCGCCGCCGCGCGCGCGATCTGCACGAGCTGCTGCTGCGCCTTGCTGAGCGCGGAAACCCGCGTGGCCGGGTCGATGGAATGATCGATCTTGAGCAGGTGCTCGGTCGCCAGCGCGCGCGTCGCCTTCCAGTCGATGCCGAGCGGGCCGCGCCTGTGCGCGCCGAGCATGATGTTTTCGGCCGCGGTGAGGTCGGGAACGAGGTTGATTTCCTGCGGGGCGATGGAAATGCCGGCCTGCTGCGCATCCAGCGGCCGGTGGAACTGGACAGGCTTGCCGTTGCGCCGCAGCTCGCCCGCGGTCGGCGGGGCCTTGCCGCAGAAGATGCTCATCAGCGTGGACTTGCCCGCGCCGTTCTCGCCGATGATGGCGTGCACCTCGCCGGCCCTGATGCCGACGGAGACGCCCGTCAGCGCCTTGATGACGCCGAATGACTTGGCAACGTCTACGGCCTCGAAAATAGCTATGCTCACAGCCGTTCCTCCCAAAGCGGAAAATGCGGGGCCGAAGGCGGCCCCGCATGATCGCCTGCATGCTTACTTGCAGTCGTCCTTCGTGATGAAGCGCGAGCCGGTGTCGTGGAACATCGGATAGGTGTGGTTCTCGTTCATCGCCACGAGATACTTCACCGTCCAGTAGCCCATGTCCCACTGGCGCTGGGCTTTGAGGGCGGTGATCGTCCCGTCGCATACCGCATCAACGGCTTCCGGCAGGTCGTCCATGCCGACGATGGCGACCTTGCCGGCCAGCCCGGCATTCTTCACGGCGCGGGCCGCGCCGATCGGGTTGGAGGCGTTCGAGCCGAAGATGCCGGCGATGTCGGGATTGGCCTGCAACGCGTTCTCCGTCAGCGTGACGGCATCCTCGAGCACGTCGTTGTCGGGCTGCTCGAAGACGATCTGCATGTCTGGATGGCTTTCCAGCGCCTTCTTGAAGCCCTCGATGCGCTGGACGTGGTCGGAGGCCGTCAGGCTGCCGGCCAGAATCCCGATCTTGCCCTTGCCGTCGAGCGTCTTGGCAAGGAACTCGCCGAGGTCAAAGCCGTCCTGGTAGCTGCTCTTCGGGCCTACGAAGGGGAAGGCGTCGTCGCAGAACGAGTTGAAGGTGATGACATTGACGCCGGCCTTGCGCGCTTCGCCGAGGAGCTGCACGTTCGTCGCCTGGTCGAGGCAGGCCACGGCCAGGCCGTCGGGCTTGCGGCCGATATTGGTCTCGATGCGCTGGTTCTGGTCCGCCACGTCCGCCTGCGGCGGCTGGTCCCAGATGACGTTGACCTTGATGCCGGACTTCGCAAGCTCCTCGGCGGCGAATTTCGCGCCTTCGGCCACGACGTCGTACCAAGGATGGATGACCTTCGGGATGTAGACGAAGGTCAGTTCCTTGTCGATCGGCTTGATCAGGTCCTGCTGGCTCTGCGCCTGCGCGGCACCCGAGGCCGCGAGCGAGAAGAGGGCAGCGCCCATCAGCATTCGGTTCAGTTTCATCGATAATCCTCCCAATCTCGATTCGCCGGCCGACAGGGCGTCCGGCACCCGTAAACCACGTTTGCACGGAACGTCGCCGAGAACCCCGAACGGATTCGCCCGCATGCCCGTCGAGCCCGAAGGTCGAATTCGAACATTTATTCCGATATTTTTATCTTTGTGCATTTCCTTTTGTCTGTCAACGGCGAAGCGTGCGGCTAAAAGGCTTCGCATTTAAAAGGTTGTTTTTCCTTCAGCTTATTTGCTGCTCCCGTCAAACTAGCCGCCCAGCGGAACGCCCAACTGCAACATTTCCCCTCACAGGGCTGGACAAATAGTTCTGTATTTTTGTAATTATAATTTTATTATTGTGCATTCACGGAGCGGAAACGATGAAGGCTGGACTATTGAAGGCGCCGAACCGGCTGGATTTCGAAACGGTCGGCGATCCGGCCCTGAAGCCGGGCGATCTGCTGATCCGCGTGAAGGCCGCGACCGTCTGCGGCACCGACATCCGCATCTTCCGGGGCCGGAAGACGGCCGGCATCCGCTACCCCTCGATCCTCGGCCATGAATTCTCCGGCGAAGTGGTGGAGAACGGCGGGCACGGCGGGTTTTCCTGCGGTGATGCGGTCGCTGTCTGTCCGGCCATACCCTGCGGGCATTGCGCCCATTGCATCCGGGGCTACGAGAACATCTGCAAGAACCAGATCGCGATCGGCTACGAGATCGACGGCGCCTTCGCCGAATATATCCGCATTCCCGAGCAGGCGGTCCTGTCGGGCAACGTATTCAAGCTGCCGGCGGGGCTGTCGTGGGAAAAGGCGGCGCTCATCGAACCGCTGTCCTGCGTGCTGAACGGGCAGGAGCGCATCGGCGTCGGCATTGCCGACCGCGTCGTCATCCTCGGCTGCGGGCCGATCGGCCTGCTGCATGTGAAGCTCGCCCGCCTTTCCGGCGCCGCGCGCATCATCGTTTCCGAGCCGAGCGCCGGGCGGCGGGCGGCAGCGCTGGCGGCCGGCGCGGATGTCGTCGTCGATCCGGCATCGGAAGACCTGAAAGCCATCGTGATGCGCGAGACGGACGGGCTCGGCGCGGACAAGGCCATCGTCGCGATCGGCGTGCCGCGGCTTGCCAACGACGCGATCGGCCTCGTGCGCCACCGCGGCGCGGTCAGCCTGTTCGCCGGCTTCTCCGCGGGGGAAACGGCGACGCTCGACGTCAACGCCATCCACTACAACGAGATCATCATCACCGGCTCCTTCGGGCTCGACCGGCTGCAGTTCGAAAAGGCGCTGGCCATGATCGCCTCCGGGCGGCTCGAGGTGGAAAGCATGCTGACCCACCGCTTCGCGCTCGACGAGATAGCCACCGCGCTGGAGACGGCCGAACGCGGCGATGCCATCAAGGTCGCGATCCTCAATGCCTAACACCGCCGCGCGCCTTCTCAGCCTGCCGGAGCATGCCACGGTCCTCATTCTCGGCGGCGGTATCAACGGCTGCGGCCTTTTCCGCGATCTGTGCGAGCAAGGCGTCGACGTCCTGCTGGTGGAGAAGGGCGATTTCTGCTCGGGAGCGAGCGCGGCCTCCTCCCGGCTGATGCATGGCGGCATCAAATATCTGGAGACCGGAGAGTTCCGGCTCGTCGCGCAGTCGGCGCGCGAGCGCAACCTGCTGCTCTCCAACGCCGCCCATTACGTCAAGCCTCTCGAAACCGTGCTGCCCGTCAGCTCGCTGTTCGGCGGCATCATTCCCTCCGTCCGGCGCTTCCTCGGCCTCAAGGCGAAGCTTGCCGACCGCGGCACGCTGATCACCCGGGCGGGGCTGCTGCTCTACGACCTCTTCGGGCGGCATTTCCGCACCATGCCCAACCATCGCATGCTGGGGCGGCGCAAGGCGCTCACCCTCATGCCCGAGCTCAACCCCTCCTTCCGCGCCGTGGGGCTCTATTACGAGGCGCACATCACCCATGCCGAGCGGCTGGGCCTGGAACTGATCCTCGACGGCGAGGCCGCCAATCCCGCGGCGCGGGCGCTGAACTATGCCGAAGTGGCGCTCGTCGACGGCCGGCTGCGGGTCAGGGACCGCATCAGCGGGCTTTCCCGCGACGTGAGCGCCGACATCGTCGTCAATGCCGGCGGCGCGTGGATCGATAAGGTCAATGCCGCCCTCGGCATCCGGTCCCGGCACATGGGCGGCAACAAGGGCTCGCATCTGGTGGTGCGCAACCGCCGCCTGCACGATGCCCTGCGCGGCCGCATGGTCTATTTCGGCTCGGCCGACGGGCGGGTGAACCTGCTCTATCCCTTCATGGGCAATGTGCTGATCGGCTCGACCGACATTCCCGAACCGGACCCGGACGCGGCGCGCTGCAGCGAGACGGAGATGGCCTACATGGCCACCGTCATCTCCGAGGTCTTCCCGGACATTGCCGTCACGCCCGACCAGATCGCGCTCACCTGGTGCGGCGTGCGCCCGCTGCCGCGCTCGGAAGGGCTCGCTCCCGGCGAGGTCAGCCGCGACCATTCCATCGCCGAAGACCGCATTCCCGGCCTCGGCCTGCCCGTCCTGTCGCTGATCGGCGGAAAATGGACTACCTTCCGCGGCTTTGCGGAGGAGGTCGCAGACCGGATCCTCGCCATGACCGGGCAGGAACGGCGGATCGGCACCGAGCGGCTCGCCATCGGCGGGGGACGCGGCTTCCCTGCGCAACCGGACGCCTTCGAGGCGGAGGCGGCAGAGCTTTCGGCCCGGTTTTCCGCGCCGCTGGAAACCTGCCGGAGACTACTCGTCCGCTACGGCACCGGCGCGCGCGCCGTCCTCGTGGAGACCGGCGGGCGCCTGACACCGCTCGCCTCGCTTCCCGCCTATGCCGTCGAGGAAATCGCCTTCCTTTGCCGCCGCGAGAAGGTCGAGACACTGGAGGACGTGCTCTTCCGCCGGACCGATATGGCCCTTTCGGGCGCGCTGACGGGCGAGGTTCTCGACGAGGTGGCGCATGTCGCCGGGCAGGCCCTCGGCTGGGACGATGCCCGCATCCTCAGGGAGGGTGAGGCCAGCCGCGCCGCCGCCGCCCGCAATCACATCGCCCTCTGATCCTCCGTCCCCGCCGGCCGTCATCGCAGCCGGCGGGGAACCGCGCCGTCAAGCGTTCAGTGCACGCCCATAGGCATCGAGCACGCTTTCCTTCAGCGTTTCCGAAATGGTCGGGTGCGGGAAGATCGTGTGCATCAGCTCCTCCTCGGTCGTCTCGAGGTTCATGGCGATGACGAAGCCCTGGATGAGCTCGGTCACCTCGGCGCCGACGAGGTGGGCGCCCAGAAGTTCGCCCGTCTTCTTGTCGAAGATCGTCTTGACGAGGCCCTGGTCCTCGCCGAGCGCGATGGCCTTGCCGTTGGCGACGAAGGGGAAGCGGCCGACGCGGATGTCGCGGCCCTGCTCCTTGGCCTTCGCTTCCGTCAGGCCCACGGAGGCGACCTGCGGATGGCAATAGGTGCAGCCCGGGATCTTCGCCTTGTCCATCGGATGCACGTTCGGCAGGCCGGCGATCTTCTCGATGCAGATGACGGCCTCGTGCTCGGCCTTGTGGGCGAGCATCGGGGGACCTGCGACGTCGCCGATCGCATAGATGCCCGGCACGTTCGTCTTGCCGTAGCCGTCGATGGCGATGAAGCCGCGGTCGGTCTTCACGCCGAGCGCCTTGAGGCCGATATTCTCGATGTTCGCCTGCACGCCGACGGCCGAGATCATGCGGTCGGCGGTGATCTTCTCCACCTTGCCGTCCTTCATCTCGACATGGGCGGTGACAGAGTTGGCGCCCTTCTCCACCTTGGCGACCTTGGCCTCCAGATGGATCTTCATGCCCTGCTTCTCGAACTGCTTCTTGGCGAGCGCGGAGATTTCCGCGTCCTCGACCGGCATCACCGTCTTCATCACCTCGACCACCGTCACGTCGACGCCGAGCGTGCGGTAGAAGGAGGCGAACTCGATGCCGATGGCGCCCGAGCCCATGACGAGCAGCGACTTCGGCATTTCCTCCGGCTTCATCGCTTCAAAGTAGGTCCAGATCAGCTTGCCGTCCGGCTCGATGCCAGGCAGCGCGCGCGGGCGGGCGCCGGTGGCAATCACGATATGCTTGGCCTTGTAGGTGCCCTCGGGCAGGACGTTCTTCGGCAGCGGCGCCTGCGGCTGCTGGATCGCCTTGCTCGTCTTGGAGACGACGATCTCGCCGGGCTTGGTGATCTTGGCCTCGCCCCAGATGATGTCGACCTTGTTCTTCTTCATCAGGAAGCCGACGCCGCCGTTCATGCGGCTTGCGATGCCGCGCGAGCGGGCGACGATCGCCTTCAGGTCCGGCGTCACCGTGCCCTCGATCTTCACGCCGTAATCGCCCGGATGCTGGGCATAGTGGAAGATCTCGGCCGAGCGCAGCAGCGCCTTGGTCGGGATGCAGCCCCAGTTGGAGCAGATGCCGGCGAGATGCTCGCGCTCGACGATGGCCGTCTTCAGGCCCAATTGCGCCGCGCGGATCGCGGCGATGTACCCGCCCGGACCCGAACCGATAACGATGACGTCGTAGGAAGAAGCCATGGATGTTCCTTCAAAAAAGAAGGGGAAGCGTCACCGCCTTCAGGCGCATGGCCACTTCCCCAAGTCACGGGAGGAAACGCTGTCCGAAGGTCGAAACGGCTAGACCAGCATCGACATCGGGTTTTCGACGAAGGCACGGAAGCGGCCGATCAGTTCGGCGCCGAGCGCGCCGTCGACCGCCCGGTGGTCGGTCGAAAGCGTCACGCTCATCACGATGGCGGCGGCGATGCTGCCGTCCTCCGCAACGACCGGCCGGCGCTCGCCCGCGCCGACGGCGAGGATCGTGGCGTGCGGCGGGTTTATGATCGCCGCGAATTCCCTGACGCCGAACATGCCGAGATTGGAGACGGCGCCCGTGCCGCCCTGATATTCCTCCGGCTTGAGCTTGCCGGCGCGCGCACGGGCGGCGAGATCCTTCATCTCGTTCGAGATGGCCGAGAGGGACTTGGCCTGCGAATGGCGGATGATCGGCGTGATCAGCCCGCCCGGCACGGAGACCGCGACGCCGACATCGACGAAGCGATGGCGGACCAACTGCTCCTCCGTCCAGGAGACGTTGGCGTCGGGCGTTGCGGCAAGCGCCAGCGCATAGGCCTTGATGACCATGTCGTTGACGGAGAGCCTGTAGGCGGGGGCCTCGTCCACCGACGGCGCAGCCGCGTTCAGCTCCGTGCGCAGCTTCAGGAGCGCATCGAGCCGGCAGTCCGCCGTGAGATAGAAATGCGGGACCGTGCTCTTGGCCTCCACCAGGCGGCGCGCGATGGTGCGGCGCATGCCCGTATGGGCCTGAAGCGTATAGGACTCGTCCGGGAAATGCTTGAGCGCGGCGTCCGGGCCGGGCGCGGGCGTGGCGGCCGGCGCCGGAGCGCTTCGAGCGGCAGGCGCTGCGCCCGCGGCGAGCACGTCGGCACCGACGATGCGGCCATGCGGACCGGAACCGGAAAGGCCCGCAAGATCGACGCCCTTGTCCCGGGCGAGCCGGCGGGCGAGCGGCGTCGCCCTGACGGCACTGTCGGCCTTGGCCGCGACGGGGGCGGCGGATGGGGCATCAACCGGAGCGGCGGCAGGTTCCGCCTTCGCCTCCGCCGGGGGCGACGCGGCTGCATCCGGCACGTCCTCGCCGGTGGCGACGATCCACGCGACGAGGGAGCCGACGGGTATGTCGATCCCCTCCCTGCCCGTCACGTTGCGCAGCGTGCCATCGGCCTGTGCGTCGATCTCCATCGCCGCCTTGTCCGTCTCGATCTCGAAGAGCACGTCGCCCTTCTTCACCTCATCCCCTTCGGAGAAGAACCATTTGGAGATCTTTCCGGTCGCCATGTCCATGTCGACCTTAGGCATGATCACTTCGCTCGCCATGTCAGCGCACTCCCCTGACGAGGTCGCGCGCGGCTGCGAGGATATCCGGCATCTGCGGCACGGCGGCCTTTTCCAGCTCCGGATTGTAGGGAATGGGCGTTTCCGAGCCGCCGAGGCGCACGATCGGCGCATCGAGATAGTCGAAGGCCTCGCTCTCGGCGATCATGGCGGAGATTTCCGCCCCGACGCCGAGCGTCTTCACGCCCTCGTAGACGCAGATCAGGCGGGACGTCTTCTTCACCGAGGCGATGACCGTCTCGCGGTCGATGGGGCGGATCGAGCGGAGGTCGACGACCTCGACGCCTATGCCCTCTTCGGCAAGCTTTTCCGCCGCCTCGAGCGCCTTGTGCACCATGATGGACGTCGCCACGATGGTCACGTCGCCGCCCGCGCGGCGCACCTCCGCCTTGTTCAGCGGAACGGTGTAATAGCCCTCGGGGACCGGGCCCTTCATCTTGTAGAGCAACTTGTGCTCGAAGATCATCACCGGGTCGGGATCGGCGACCGCGGCCAGCAGCATGCCCTTCACATCGTGCGGCGTCGCGGGCTGGATGACCTTGAGGCCGGGCACATGGCCGAGCCAAGCCTCGATGCTCTGGCTGTGCTGGGCCGCCGCGCCCGTGCCGGACCCGGCCGGAAAGCGCATGACGACCGGCACGGAGACCGCGCCGCCCAGCATGTAGCGCATCTTGGCCGCCTGATTGACGATCTGTTCCATGGCGAGCGCCGCGAAATCCGAGAACTGGAATTCGAAGATCGGCCGCAGGCCCGTCACCGCCGCGCCCACCGCGACGCCGGCGCCGCCGAGCTCGGAGATCGGCGTGTCCATGACCCGGTCCGGCCCGAAACGCTCGATCAGGTCGCCCGTCACCTGGAAGGCGCCGCCATAGACGCCGATGTCCTCACCCATCAGGATAACGCGCTCGTCCGCCTCCATGGCGAGCGCCATGGCCTCCTGGATCGCCTGCGAGTAGCTCAGTTCCCTCGGCACCGCGTTCATCTCACGCCCCTTCGGTGTAAACATTGTCGGCGAGGCCGGAGATTTCCGGCATCGGGCTTTCCTTGGCGAATTCGATGCCGGCGGCGATTTCCTGCCGGACCGATACGCGCACCGCCTCGATCTCCTCGGGCGAGGCGACGCCGAACTCCTGGAGCTGCGCCTCGTAGCGGGCGATCGGATCGCGGTTGGTCATCCAGTCCTCGATCTCGTCCTTGGTGCGGTAGCGGTTGCGGTCGCTCTTGGAATGGCCGCGATAGCGATAGGTCTTGGTCTCGATCAGCGTCGGCCCCTCGCCCCGGCGGGCGCGCTGGACGGCGTTGTGCGTCGCTTCCGCGACGTCGGAGAGCACGTTGCCGTCGACGATCACGCCCGGCATCCCGTAGGCCGGCGCGCGGTCGGCGATGTTGGCGACCGCCGTGGAGCGGGCGGTCGAGGTCGACATGCCGTAGCCGTTGTTCTCGCAAACGAAGATGACCGGCAGCGACCAGACCGCCGCCATATTCAGCGATTCGTGGAAGGCGCCCTCGTTGTTGGCGCCGTCGCCGAAGAAGCAGACGACGACCTTGCCGGTCTTCAGCCGCTTGGCGGTCAGCGCCGCCCCGACGGCGATCGGCAGGCCGCCGCCGACGATGCCGTTGGCGCCGAGATTGCCGGTCGTCACGTCGGCGATGTGCATGGAGCCGCCGCGGCCGGCGCAATAGCCCGTGGTCTTGCCGAAGAACTCGGCGAACATGCGCGCCACGTCGGCGCCCTTGGCGATGCAATGGCCATGGCCGCGATGGGTAGAGGTGATCTGGTCCTCCACGGTGAGCGGCATGCAGATGCCCATGGCGCTCGCCTCCTGCCCGATGGACAGGTGCATGGTGCCGTGGATGAGGCCACGCATGTAGCTTTCCTCGGCGCCTTCTTCGAACTGGCGGATGAGATGCATCTTGCGCAGCGTATCCATCAGCTGCTCACGGCCGTATTCACGATAGATGAAGGGCAGATTGCTGCTGTCGGGTTCAGCCTTCAGTGCACGGGCGTGGTCCGCCATGATCAAGCCTCCTTGCCGTAGACGAGCGCATCCTGCCGGGCGCGGAGCGCCGCGATGCGCGAGCCCGGCGCCACGGAGGCGTTCTGGTAGGTGATGAGGTCGCCCTTGCGGATCGGCGCGGTGACGACTCCGCCCTGCAGCAGGCCGCAGGGAATGGCGTTCGCGCCGCGGGCTTCCGGCGCGGTCATGATCCAGGCGCGGTAGCAATATTCGCCGATGGCATCGAGGCTTTCGCCGGGGGCCATGTCCTTCTTGGCGACCGCGCAAACCTCCGCAACGGGCTTTGAGAGTGGCACCATGTCCGGCTTGCCGTAGAGCACCACGCGGGCGCAGGTGAGCGGCACCTCGAGCGAGGTGAGATGGTAGGGCCGGTGGAAGGTGAAGTACGGGCCCTTGCCCATCTTCAGGTCCTCCATGCGCTCGGAAATGCGCGGATGCGACATGTCGGCAACGACGAACACGCCTGGCGCGACGCCCTTGCCGATGGAGTAGTCGACGACACCGACCTTCGAAAGGACGCCCCCGTCCTTCTGCGGAACAAGGGTTGAGGAGAGCTGGTCGAGCGTGGCCGCCGGGCCGTGCATGCCGGGCTTGTCGGGCACGAGGCCGGTCGCATTGGCGATCGCCGCCATCTCGACCATGGTCTTCGAACCATCGACGAATTCGACCAGCATGCGGACATTCATGTTCCGGCGGTCCGCCTCCTCGGCATACCCGTCCGGCGTCGCGTCGACATTCAGCGGATTGTTCTTGCCCTTGCCGGCGGCGACGATGGTATGGCCCATCGCCGTCACGAATTCGATCAGCTCCATGCAGGAGGACGGTTCGTCGCCCGCGCCGAGCGAATAGGTCACGCCGAGGCGCTCGGCCTCGCTCTTGAGATAAGCGCCGATGGTGACGTCCGCCTCCACGTTCATCATCACCAGATGCTTGCCGTGCTCCATCGCCGACAGGCCGATCTCCGCACCGACGGCCGGCACGCCCGTCGCGTCGATCACCACGTCGATCAGGCCGCTGTTGAGGATCGCGCCGGAATCCGAGGTGATCGCGACCTTGCCCTGCTCCATGGCCGCGTTGAGCTCGTCGGCGCCGGAAGCGTCGCGGTGATGGCCCTGCGAACGGTAGGCGATATCCACCGCGCCGCGGGCGCGGGCGACATTGAGGTCGCAGATCGCACCGATCTCGATGCCCGGCATGTGGGCGACGCGCGTGACGATGTCGGTGCCCATCTCGCCGCTGCCGATGAGGCCGATCCGGATTGGCTTGCCGGTATCCGCGCGCGCCAGCAGATCGCGCGCAAGACCCGTGGGTGCGACATTAATGGACATTCCATTCCTCCCGATTGACTTTGCTCTCATGTACTGCACATTTGTGATGCTGTCAATATTAATGTTCTGAATATAGCGGCAGACGAAGAGCTGCTCCGCATTGCCAGCTCCCGGAAATTTCTCTATTTATTCAACGTGAATCCACATAGGTGGCGCTTCCGGCAACGATGTAACTCCGGGACGGTCCTCTCAAATTCGTTTGCACAAGGCTGATTTTATATTTCTTTTTGTTCAAGCTGCGATACAAAAAATCGGCGCGTCCGGGAAGGCCGCGCCGGCTTGGGGATTTACAGGGTCGGATCGGAACGGCCTATCCCGCCAGCAGGGCGCTGGCCGTCTGCTCGTCCGTGATGAGGGTGGTCGGCGCGACGGTGCGCAGCGCGGCGCGAATGGCGACGCGCTTTTCCCTGCCGCCGGAGACGAGGATGCGCTCCGGCGTCCGCCGCAGGCGCGGCAGCGCGACGGAGATCACCCGCTGGTTCACCTCGTGATCGAGCACGTTCCCCTCGGCATCGATGAAATTATAAAGGACGTCGCCGACGGCGCCGGCCTCGACCAGAGACCGGCGGTCGGCCTCCGTAAGGTAGCCGGTGCGATAGCTGGTGGTGAGATTCGCGATCCCGCCGACGGAGAGCAGCGCCACGTCGAGCTTGTCCGCCATCTCGAAGATCGCCGCAAGGCCGCACCGTTCCAGCAGGGCATGCTTGGTCTCCGGGCTGTCGACAACGGCGGGCGCGGGCACGAGATAGCCCTCACCGCGGAAGAGCTCGGCGAACTGCCAGGCGAATTCCGCCGGGTTGAAGCGCCGCGCGGCGGAGATGCCGCCGAGCAGCGAGATCACGCGGAATTCCTCGAGCGCGCCGCCGGTAATGAAAGGAAGCGTGTTGTAGAGGGTCGTTCCCCAGCCCACCCCGACGCTCATGCCGGGCGCCATCAAGCCGGCGATATGCGCGCCCGCCGCAGCGGCGATCACCTGTGCAGGATCGCCGTCCTCCTCCGCGAAGGGCGCGATGACCACCCGGCGGATGTCGAAAGCCGCCTCGAGGGCCCGCTCGAGCGCGACGAGCTCGGAAAGCGGGGATGTGATCGAAATCCGCACCTCGTTTCGCCGCCGCGCCTCCGCGAGCATGCGCACGACCATGACGCGGTTGATGCCGAGACGGTTGGCGATCTCGTTCTGGGTGTGGCCCTCCACATGATAAAGCCAGGCGACGCGCGCGCGCAGCCGGTCGGCCTCGCTCTGCACAACCGGTCCGCCGACGATCTGGTTCATGTCACCTCCATGACGGCGGGGATCCAATAATTCAACCTACAAGGCCCGCAGACACCATGCCAAGCCGCTAGCCATTCGCGGGTTTTTCCGCACCCAACGATGCACATTATGCATTTCAATACCACGATTGTTCTGATTAGTTCAACGCAGAACGCCGTTGTAAATGCCTTGACACCACAGCGCTCTCAAACATATGATCTTATTTGTATAATTTTGTTCATTCTCAATGCGGCAAACGCCTTTCAACCGGCTTGAACGGCGGCGAAAAGGTAAACCTCCATGGATCAGACGCGATCGCCCTTTTCCGACATCCCGCCGCTTCGCGCCGCGTTTCGCAGCGTGAAGAACGCGCTGCGCGACAAGCATGGCCGGCTGGAAGCGGAAGTGGCGACCACGCTGCCCGGCCCGCTATCCCGTCCGGCACTCCACATGCTGCGTCACATCACGACTGTGGCGAGCGGCATCGACGGGCTTCTGTCGGGCGTCGCCGACCGCGTGTTCGGCGACGATCCGCACCGCGGCGGAACATATGCGCCGCACAGGCAGGCACCCTCGCAGGCCGAGGCGGAAGCGGCCTCTCCGCTCTCCCTCACCGCGCTACGTCTTGGCGTCGCGGAGCCTTCCAGGCTGCTCGCATTGGCCACTCCGGCCTTCGCCGCGCAAGGCGAAGCGATCGATGCGGATCGGGCATCGGCGATCCTTCTTGGCCTTCTCGATCGTGTCGGCGAACCCAAGGAGCGGCTTGCACTTTTCTCGGCCCTTTTGGCGAAGCTTGCGGCCTGCAGGCAGGTCGCCCTGCCGGAGACGCTTGCGGAGAGTGCGGCCGACCTCTGCACCGCGCTTGAGAGCGAGCTCCTTGCCGCGCTTACGGCCGGGGACCCGGACCGGACGGCGCTTCTGCTCGAGAAGTATGCCGCCCATGTTTGACCTTGTCGAACTCGTCGCGACGTTGCCGCCGTCGAACCAGCCGTTGCGGCAGGCCGTGCGCCAGCTGCACTGGTTCCGCGCCGCCTTTGAGGCGACTGCGCGCCACTGCGGCGAGGCGATGGGCTGCACATTCGCCGTCGACGAGCACAAGCTCGCCGGTATCTTCGTTCGCTGGCTGAAGTCGATCGAACTGCAGAAACCCAGCACGCGTTCGGAGCGCGAGGAATTCTTCAATTTCGTGCCGTCGCTCGTGCTGCGCGAACTCATCGGCGACATGCCGCTAAAGGCGCTTTGCCCGCCCGACAACGTCGCCAGCAATCCACCAGCGGAATTCTGGCCGGAAGGCTATGCCTGTACGATGTTCTGTCTTGCCGTACATGCCAAGGCGCTGGACGAGGAATTTCATACCCGTCGCGAAATCGACCGCATGGTCGACGACCTGCGCAGTTGGTACTCGTTCAAGGAAAACGCCGCTGAAGACACGACGTTCGCCGCAGGCTTCTTCCAGAAGCTACTGGGGCATGAGCCAAACTGGACCATGCCGGCCACGTTCCGCGCCCGCAACCGTGCGCCGCAATAGCGCCGCGGGTGGCTCTGGCTTTGCTCCTGGAAGGCGCGCTGGGAATGAGTGGAGCGATCTTCCAGTCGCTGACCCGCAATCCGCCGGGCTCACCCGATATCACCGGTCTTGCGGCAGCTCCCATTAGATCTCATCTTGTTCGACCCTTAGCGGGCGACCGGGAAGAGTTCTATTCCGACCCCAGATAGACCGAATCCTGCAGGTGGATCGGCTGGTCTTCCTCGTGGTTGGTGTTCGACAGGAACACCGAGGAGAGACGGCCGAAGGTGAGTACGTCGTCCGGTTTGGGATAGTCAATCTTGCTGTGCTTGGCCGCCGGCTCGACGCCCAGCGTGAGAGAGTGCTGACGGGCGCCGACGCCGCGACGGCATTCTCGCCGAGCAGTTTTTCGATGACCGCATCTGCGCCCTTGGTCCGGACTTTTGGTGCGGCAGCGAGTAACGTCTCGGCACGGCGCGCAATCTCGCCGGCGGTGCGCAGGGCCGCGCTTGTTCCCTCGACCAGGGCGAGGCAGACGGCATGGGCAAAGGCCGGCTCGCCCGGGCGCACGCGGCCCTGCCTCCAAGCGTCTTAAGGGCCGGCCCATACCGCTCGCCCATCAGCAGCGGCACGGCAAAATCCCATTTCAGTAGGGCGGCGATCAGCATATCGGCCAGCGCCCAGGCGAGTAGTTCGGCATCCGGGCGTGCAGCATAGATGGTGCTCACCAGATTCGCCGCGGCGATCGGCGCTGGGCGGCCGGATTGCAGCGCATCGTCCGCGAGGTCGACGCCCGCAGTCAGCCGATCATCCCAGCCCAGCCCCAACAGATCAGCAAGCTCAGCCACCGCCTTCGAGGAAAAGGCGGGTTTTCGGGCGCAAACCCTTTTGTAGGCGAAAAACATCTTTCCGGCCGGGCCGGGATCGTCACCGGCGGCGGTGAGCAAAAGCGCAACGCGGCCTCGTCCTCGCTGCGCCCCATCAGCCGGACCGCGACGGCGGCATATTTGAGGGCCTGGCGAGCGCGCCAGCAGCCCGCCCAGGCGGGGGTAGAGTGGACAAGATCGTCCAGCGATTTCACGGCGATGCCGTCGGCGAAGGCGACAAGCGCGTTCGGTTCGCGGCCGCGTGGCAGCCGGGCAAGGCAGCGGAGAGAACCAGGGCGGAAACGGGCGAGGTGACGGGCGAATCCATAACCGGCATCCTAGACCAAATGTGCGGGTTATATCAGTGTTTGGCGCATAACCGCACAGATTGTCTTTCCTATATAATGATGAATAAGCTTGCCTTATCGCTCATTGTGGTCATTATTGAGAAAAGAGCCGAATCGATGCCGAAAACAGCGAGTTCCCTCCCGAAACGCGCCTGCGCTGCCATACGGCCCGCCAGCCGCAGCCGTCGCTGCAACACACTTGCACTTGCTATCCCGCCCTCCTCACCTTGAGGACTCCAGCCGGAAGGTACAGTCTCACCGGCAGAATGCCTCGTGATGTTGTTATAACGTCCTGACTGCCTCCACCGGCGTCGTCTCACTTAGGAGTGCGCTTCGGAGTTCAAGAAGTGGCGACACGGCCGTACGAACTTTGACTTCCGCCTGCGGAGGCGAGCGTAAAAGGATCCGGCTGGGTCACATCCGATGGCCGGGTCTGCACGCGGTAGGCCTCGTGACGGTATCAAGACCGAAACTATTCTCCGCCACGGCTAACCTTTCCTCCCGCCACCAGATCATCACAATGGAAGCTGCCCGTATCCTGGTGCAGACGGGCGCCCAGCAAGCAAGAGCACTCGGCTGAACAGGGGGTCTGCAGCCGAAAAAGCTAACGATCAGCCCGTGCGTTTCTCCGCTGCGCCATTCGCCCGCAATGCCGCCATCAGCATCGGGCCAAGCCCGAATTCGCCGCGCGCGGCTTTTCGTGTCAGGTCGCGCAGGTAACCGCCGGCGGAGTTGATGTGCCCTGCCCGCTCGAGGATACAGGCCATTGCCACCGCCGCGTTCTCCGGTCCCATGATCTCGCATGCCTCCTGGTAGGCCGAAGGGCTGACGCCCAGCATCGAACGGACCGTCACGGCCGCCGACAGCAGGTCGCGCCAATGCGTGATGCGACCATCCGGGGCATAGTCGCAAATCTGGGGGCAAGCCTTCAGCACCATCGCCAGTGGGAAGGCCTTCGGCTGCACCGCAACCGGTTTCACCTCTTGTCTCGGCATCTCGCCCTGCTCGTTTTTAGAGCTAGGTTCAAATTCATGGATGGAGTCGGGTTTTGAATTCTGTATATGCTGTCCATATTGGACAGCATTGCCGTTCATTTTTTCTGTTTTTACCTGCATTTCCAGACGGTTGATGATCTCCTCGCGCAGCAGCTCCATTTCTTCCAGCACGGCGTCGACCTGGTCGCGCCGCGGCAGGCGCGGAAGCCGGGTGATCAGGGCGAGATAAAGGTCCTCGATCGCCGCCCAATCGCCGTCGGCCCCCTCTTCCATCGCCGCGGAAATCAACTTGCGCACGTCGCGCCGGCACAGCGTCAGGGCCTCCCTGGCGCGCTTGAAACGCAGCTTCTCCTCGGCCACCTGTTGAGCGATCCCCGCCAGTTCGGCCGCACGGGCAAGCAGTGGCGCCAGGTTGAAGCCGAAAGCCTCCTCGATCTCCCCTCCCCTGTTGCGATGGGCATATCGCTTGCCGTTCGGGCTGTCGCGGCGCTGGATCAGCCCGGCATCGACCAGGGCCGCCAGATGGCGCCGCAGCGTCGTTCCGGCAATGCCATGCGCACGGATGGCCAATTGGGCGTTCGAGGGAAAGACCACCAGACCGCGCGCGTCGGAGAGATCCGGCTCGGGATAAAAGCTCAGCAGTGCGTGAAGCACAGCCAGCGCGCGATCCTGAAGCCCGAAGATATCCTTCGCCTCGCAGACATCCCGGAAGACCTTCCACTTGTCGACCGCCTTGTTCGGGTTGCGGCCGGCCGTCTCCAGCTGGCCCTTCACCAGGGCAAGCGTCATCGGCCGCCGCCCGAAGGGCGTCGTCACATTTCCATTTCGCATTTTCCTTCACCTCTCTTCAGGCAAAAGAAATCCGCTCACCAAACGGTGCCAAAGACTCTTGACTAGGATTCGTGGAAATGCGATTCTTGATCTTGCTAGAAATCAGGAGAAGGCTTCCACGGCTTTGGTCGTTTGGGGGCCTTTTTCTTTTACGGTTCAAGCTCCTCGTTTTCCTTCAGGAATTCCTCGTAGAGCCGGTCAAGCCGCTTCTCGACGAAAGCACCGAACTTCGGCACGGCAGCCTTGTTGAAATTCAAGGTGAGCTGCCCTTCGGTCTCCGTGACCTTCACGGCCCTGGAACCGTCCGCGCGCCACTCCCCGCTTCTGGGCTTCGGCTTTGCCGCCCGCAGCTGTTCGAAGAGATGCTCGAAGCGGCCATCGGAAGACAGCGCCTTGAATTCATCGGCATGAATGAGTTTCAATGCCCTGGCTTTCTTCAGGGCATTGTCGAGCAGGTCGGCCACCTCGGCCCATCGCGTGCGGCCAAAGCTCGGCGCCGGGCCGATCGCCTCGATCAGCGCATCGGGAAGCCGGCTCGCCAGGGCGATCATCCGCGACAGGGCGGCCTTGTCCACGCCGAGCGACGACATGATGATGTCGCGTGAAAAACCGCGCCGCTCGAGGCGAAGGGCAAAGAATGTCCGCTCGATATAGGAAAGATCGGTACGGGCGTTGTTTTCCTGCCCCTGGCTGACGACGAGCTGCTCATCCGTGAGTGGCCGGATGACCGCCTTGATCGCTCCACCGATCTTGCGGATGGCGGCAAGCCGCCGATGGCCATAGGCGACTTGGTAGCGACCCTCGGCATCCGGATGGGGGCGGACCAGGATCGGGACCTGCTGGCCGTGTTCACGGATCTGCCCGACAAGGCTGTTGAGACCTTCGGGATCGATCTCGAGCCTGTCCGGCACGAAGGAACTGTCGATGAGGGACGGATCCAGCTCGACGACGGTCTGGCCATGGGCGAGCTGCTTTTCGAGGTCGGCCGCGCGCTGCGCCTTTTCCGAGATGCTGCCCAGGGACTGCGAGAAGGCACCGACCGGACCGGAGCGCCGCAGGGGCCGTTCGAGATTGGCCAGCGGACGGATGTCGGCCAGCGAGCCGGTTTCGGCGCCTGCGCCTGCCGGTGCATCAGTGTCCGCGCCGAAGATGTTCTTTCTGGCCATCGCTTACTTCCGCCCCCAGGTCTGCTTGACGAGCTCTTCGATCTCCGTGTTCACCGCGGTCAGGGATTCGAGGGCGCGATCATAGGTTCCGCGCGTGAACTGCGCCCGGTCGATCTCATAGAGGGTCTGCTTGGTCAGCCCCGCGTCGGAAATCGCTGTCGACTTCAGCATCGCGTTGGAAAGAACGCGGTTGCCGAAAATCGAGCGCATGAAGCCGGCCATCTGGGCCTGCGGCCCGTCATTCGGCTCGAAGCGGGTGACCAGATACCGCATCCAGTCGTAGTTCATCGCCCCGCCGGCATTCTCCACGACCTGCAGCAGGTCACCGGTCATCTGGAGGAACTGGCTCATCGACATGACGTCGAGCATCTGTGGGTGGACGGTGATCAGCACGGCGGTCGCGGCGCAGAGGGCGGACAGGGTAAGGAAACCGAGCTGCGGCGGGCAGTCGATCACCACGACGTCGTAGGCGCTCTCGATATCCGCAAGGCATTCGCCGATGCGCGCGAAGAACATGGAATTGGTATCTGTGCGCGCCATCAGCGCCTTCGGCGTCTCATGCTCGAACTCCATGAGCTCGAGATTGCCGGGAATGATATGGAGGTTGGGCGTGTAGGTCGCCCGGACGATCTCGGTCACGTCGCGGCGGGCGTCGTCATACCGGATGGCGCCATAGAGCGTCTCGTTGTCGCCGACATCCAGTTCCGGCTGGTGGCCGAATAGCGCCGACAGCGAAGCCTGCGGATCGAGGTCGATCGCCAGCGTGCGATAGCCGCGAAGGGCGAGGAACTGTGCGAGATGGGCGGAGGTCGTGGTCTTGCCGCTGCCGCCCTTGAAGTTCATCACGGAGATGACCTGCAGCTTTTCGCCATCACGCCGATGCCGGATATATTTGCGCGGCCCCTTCCCGCCTTCGTCGAGAAGCTTGCGCAAAGCCTCGATATCGTCGACGGAATAGGTGCGGCGCCCGTTGGCGGACGGCTCCGGCCCGTGGCCTTCCGCCACGATCTGGCGCAGATAGCCCTGGTGGATTCCGATGAACTCGGCAGCCTCGGCCGAGGAGAAATGCCGGATGCTCTTCCTGGCGGTCGGCGGAAAGCTCCGCTGCTGATGGGCCTGGAGCTGGCGCATCAGTTCTTCTGCGTCAGAGACGATCAGCGAACGCAGATTTCCGCTCTGGTCGGTCGCGGCTTGTTTCAACATCGTGGCCCCGGATTTAACTTCTGCGCTTTTTCTTCTAAAATCGATGAATAAGCGCTGATGAAGCTAGTCCGATTCCCCGAGTCGGGCAAACCCTTTTTGGATAGGACTGCGGCGGCGCCCACAGGGCTCAAGTTGTACATGTACAACCGCGTCGGCGGCTTTACACTTCCGCCCTGCCCCGCCGGACCTCACATCCGCCATTGCCCAATCACGGCGTCGACTCAACGGCACATACCGAAGTCCCGCAGTTGTACATGTACAACGCCCGCCAACTCAATCGAAGCGGCCGACGAGTCGCGCGGCAGCCGGAATGCGGCGCGACTCGTCTTTACGCAATCAGGGCGCCCTAAACGATCCTGTGTCGAGGAATGTCTCGATCGTCTCGCACCACGGGGCGATGTCGATGCCGTTTTTCGCCAGCCAGTCCGGATTGAAATAGGTGCTGGAATAGCGGTCGCCGCTGTCGCAGATGAGAGTGACGAGGGAGCCTTCGCGCCCTTCCCTCATCAGGCTGTCGGCGATGGAGAGCAGGCCGAAGAAGTTCGTGCCAGTCGAGGCGCCCACCCGGCGGAACAGTCGATCGGAGAGAACATGCGCCGCGGCGATGGAGGCGGCGTCCGGCACCTTGATCATGTGGTCGATGACCGTGGGAATGAAGGATGGCTCGACGCGCGGCCGCCCGACCCCTTCGATGCGCGACGGCGCGGTGCAGGTAACCTGCATGTCGCTCGCCTTCCAGGCGTCGTAGAACACCGAATGCTCGACGTCCGTCACGCATAGCCGCGTCGACAGGTTGCGGTAGCGGATGTAGCGGCCGATCGTCGCCGACGTGCCGCCGGTTCCAGCGCCCATGATCACCCAGCTCGGCACCGGATGGGCTTCCCGTTCCATCTGGCCGAAGATGCTCTCGGCGATGTTGTTGTTGCCCCGCCAATCGGTGGCCCGTTCGGCATTGGTGAACTGGTCGAGATAGTGGCCGCCGGTCTCCGCCGCGATGCGTGCTGCGGTTTCATAGACCTCCGACGGGCTGTCGACGAAGGCGCAGCGGCCGCCGAAACGTTCGATGACGTCGATCTTCGTCCGGCTGGTGCTACGCGGCATGACGGCAATGAACGGAAGTTCGAGCAGATTGGCGAAATAGGCCTCGGACACCGCGGTCGATCCCGACGAGGCCTCGACCAGGGTTGTGCCCTTGCTGATCCTTCCGTTGCAGATGCCGTAGAGGAACAGCGAGCGGGCGAGCCGATGCTTCAGGCTTCCAGTCGGGTGCGTGCTCTCATCCTTGAGATAGATGGCTATGCCCTTCAACCCCTTGAACACCGGATTGACCAGATGCGTATCAGCCGAACGGCGCGCATCGCCCTCCAGGATGCCGATCGCATTGCGCGCCCAGGCCCGGTCGGCACAGTCGAGAGAGGGGACGGCTTCCGTCTGGAACCGGGTCGAATTCGTGTTCATGTGTCAATCCTTCGCAAGGCGTTGCCCACGTCGATCGTTCCTGCACGAAGCTGGATTCGTGCAGGCGGCTCGGACGGGGTAGGGGGGACGTGGTGCTATCAGCACGCTCTTCCAGGTCCGGAAGAACGGCAGACATCCTTCAGGTCCGCGCCCGTCTTGATAGCAAAAGTTCATCGGCGCGCAAAACACTTCGCAGCAGGACATTCGCGCCGTCGGCGCATTGCTGCGGAGAGGAGAATTCGCGCGCATTGTGCGACAGCCCATCGCGCGAGGGTATGAAAACCATCGCCGTCGGCACCTGGCCGGCAAGATGTGCCGCGTCATGACCCGCACCCGACACGATGTCCATAGCCGGGAGGGCTAGGTCCGCCGCGGCTTGCGCGACCACACCGCGCAACGTCGCATCGAAGGCGACCGGAGCCTTGCGCCATACGGCGGAGACCGCCGCCCCGGACACCAGCCGGGCCACCTCGTCGCGGATACCAGCCTCCAACGCCATAAGACCCACTTCGTCCGGGTGCCGCAGGTCCACTTCGAGGCAGACCTCGCCCGGAACGACATTTCGGGAATTCGGGGCGACATGGACATATCCCACCGTGCCGACGCCCGGGGGATGTTTCAGGGCGACGGCCTCGACGGCCTGGATGACCTTCGCAGCCGAAACCAGCGCATCCTGGCGCAAGGTCATCGGAAAGGCCCCCGCATGCGCCTCCGTACCCTTGATGCGGATGTCCAGCCAGCGGAGCCCCTGCACGCCCGTGACGATGCCGATGGCGCGCCCGGCCGCTTCCAGCACAGGCCCCTGCTCGATATGCAGTTCCAGATAAGCCGCCATCGGCAAATGCCCGGGCGGATGCTCGCCCCTGTAGCCGATCGCTTCTAGCGCCTCTCCCAGCGAGATACCATCCTTGTCGGTGCGGGCGGACATGACATCAAGCGCATGGACGCCGCAGAACACTCCGGATCCCATCATGGCTGGGGCGAAACGGGAGCCCTCCTCATTGGTCCAGTTGACCACGGTGAAAGGATGCGCCAGCCGCCGGCCGGATGCGCACAGGATGCGGAGGATTTCAACGCCGGCCAGCACGCCGAGAATGCCGTCGAAGCGACCGCCAGCCGGCTGGGTGTCGAGATGGCTTCCGACGGCAATGGAGGGGAGACAAGGATCCGTACCGGGATAGGTCGCGAACATGTTGCCGATGCGATCGACCTCGACCGTACAGCCAAGCGCCCGGCATTCCGCCTCGAACCAGCGGCGCACGTCGCCATCGGCCACGCTGCCGGCAAGGCGGTTCATGCCGGTCTCGCCGGCAGCGCCGAAGCGCGCGGTCGCGAGGATATCGGACCATAACCGCTCCGCATCGACGAGAAGCGGGGGCAGGGCGGCGGGTGACGGGATGGCGTTCATTCTCCCTGCCCCTGCGCATTCGCATGGAAACGGTATTTGAAGTCGCAGTGGGAGGCTCCCTCCATCACCGTCTGGCTGCGCTCCAGCGTGATGCGCGGATCATAGCCCGTACAGAAGACACCGTCCCGGTTGCACGACAGGAGGTGCCCGATATGGCCGAGACCCATTTCCCGATAGGTCTCGGCGTAGCGACAGCGCTTGACGTTATAGTGGAATTCCGCATCGGTCGCCTTCGTGACCTCGATCACCAGGGCATCATCCTGCGTCCAGAGATCCTGCAGCTCTTGGAAGGTGCGCAGCGTCGTGCCGCCGGGGGTCTTCGCGGCGAAGGCCTGCCCGGCCTTGATCGCGGCCTGCCGGATGGCGGCATCGAGAATGGCCTCCGCCTTTTCCACGCCGATCTGCCGGCACATTTCCTCGTAGATCGGCGCGATGATGCCGGCCTCGATCCTGCGCCTGGCGAGGATGCCGATCTCGCCATCCATGGCGGCCCGGAAATCATTGCTTTCGCTTGTCGTCATCATGGTGATCCTTCTGATTGGGACGTGGATTTGCCGCTATGCCGCCCAAAGACGGCCAGCACGGGGGAGGGGGCGTTGCGCCCCGCCTTTCGAAGCGCATCCCAGGCAAGCGCCGGATTGCGGGCGGCGACCGGCTTGCCCGTCGCCGCGCGGCGGCAGCGGCAGTTAACGGTCCGGGGCAGGGCCTCGGCCATGGCCGCAAGGCTTCGCCGGCGCCAGGTCCCGCACCATCGGGACGCGGCTGGAATAGACCACGACGCCGGGCAGCGGCAGAAAACGCCGTATTTCCCGCTTGACCACCGTATCATTCGCCGGCACGAGGAGACCGACCGCCGCCGGTTTGTCTGTTTCATCCGCCACGTCGGCATCTCCACCGCTGCTTCGTCGGCCGCATTGATGACTGCAAAGGTTAATCGACGGAAGCGATGTTTCGTCATGGATTAAGCGATAATCTTCATATATTCTTTTTCCATGGACACCTCTCTTCTCCAGTGCTTCCTCACGGTGGCGGACACCCAGAGCTTTTCGGCGGCGGCAGAACGGCTGAACATCACGCAGTCGACCGTCAGCCACAAGATCGCCCGACTCGAGAGCCACCTCGGCAAACAGGTGTTCGAGCGCACCACCCGCTCCTGCGTGCTGACCTCCGACGGGCGGGAGCTGATCGCCCACGCCAGGCGCGTGGTGCAATCGATCGAGGAGATGGAGCAAAGCTTCAAGCCCGATCTTCTCAGCGGCACGCTGGTGGTCGGCGTTCCCGACGACCATTACCTCTTCGTTCCGCTCACCGTGGCGCTGAAGAATTTCATGCGTGAAAAGCCGCGGGTTGGCGTGGAGATCCGGGGCGGACTGTCGAGCGACCTACTGCGGGACCTGCGCCAGCGTAACATCGACCTCGCCGTCATCCGCGCCGTACCCGCAATGCAGGACGGCGACGTACTATGCACGGAGAACCTCGTCTGGATCACCGCCCCCAACTGGGTGCCTCCGCCGGATGGCACCGTGCCGCTGGCGCTGGTTCGCGGGCCTTGCGCCTATCGCGGCGCGGCAATTTCCGCCCTGGAGCAAAACGGCATGCGCTGGAAATGCGTGGTGACCTGCACCAGCCTGCAAGGCGTCTTCTCCGTCGTGCGTGCCGGCCTGGCGGTGGCCGTGGTGACCGAGGGCGATATCGGCAGCGGCATCCGCGCAGCTCCCACAGGCGGCCCGCTGCCGCCACTTCCCGCTTCCTCCCTCAGCATCCGCTACGCCGACAGGCAGCCGACCCTCGCCGCCCGCGCGCTTGCCCGCACCATGGCCGACGTCCTCACGCAGAAGGCCGCCGTCCCTGCCGGCTGACATTCGTCAATCCGACTTCTCCAGCATTGCGACGCTTTGTCCGCACCCGCGGGATGACAGGCCGGCATACAGGCAATATACCGTCAATCTGTATTGGCTTGGAACCCGCAGGCATGAAGAACTGGCATCCTGATCTCGGCCGCAGCAGCAGCCCCCTCTACATGGCGATCGCCGACCTGATCGAGATGGACCTGCGCGGCGGGCAGCTCTCGGCCGGCGACAAACTGCCGACGCACCGGGACCTTGCCCGGCGGCTCGCCATCGACGTCACAACCGTCGCCCGCGGCTATCTCGAAGCGCAGAAGCGCGGGCTCGTGCAGTCGCATGTCGGCCGCGGCACCTTCGTGACGGGCAGCACGGGCGCGGCGCGCGGCACCTTCACCGTGGACGCATCGCCCGACAGCCGCCGCGCCGCCATGGTCGATCCCTCCATGAACATGCCGCCGGAACCGGACGACCTGGCCCTGCTTGCCCGCATGCGCGAGGGCCTTTCCGCGCTCGCCGCCGATCTCGTTCCCCTGCTGCGCTACCAGAGTTTCGGCGGCGCGGCCATGGACAAGGAGGCCGCCGCGCTTTGGCTCGGCCGGCGCGGCCTCACGCCGCCGCAGGAACGCATCTTCGTGGCGCCCGGCGCCCATCCCGCGCTGCTGGCGATCTTCGGCATGCTTACCAAGCCGGGCGATACCGTGCTTGCCGAAACCATCACCTATCCGGGCATGCGCTCGATCGCGGCGCAGCTGCGCCTGCGGCTTGTCGGCCTGCCGGTGGACGATCACGGCGTCCTGCCGGATGCCTTCGCGGATGCCTGCGAACGCGAAAAGCCGAAGGCGATCTATCTCAATCCGACGCTGCAGAATCCGTTGACGCTGACCATGCCCGCCGACCGGCGCGCGGCGATCGCCGCCGTGGCGCAGACATACCGCCTGCCGATCGTCGAGGACGATGCCTATGGCTTCATTCCGGCAGATGGCCCCGCGCCGCTTGCCGCCCTCGCGCCACAGCTCACATGGTATATCGGCGGCCTGTCGAAATGCATCGGTGCGGGCCTGCGCCTTGCCTATGTGGCCGCGCCCGACGACAGCCGGGCCCTCTGGTCCTTCGCCGGAGCCATGCGGGCGGGCAATGTCATGGCCTCGCCCCTGACGACGGCGCTCGCCACACGCTGGATCGAGGATGGCACGGCCGACGCCATTCTCGGATTCCTCCGCACGGAGGCGCCGGCCCGCCAGGCACTGGCCGCCAGCCTCCTGCCCGCCGGCTACCGCGGCGATCCCTTGAGCTTCAACATCTGGCTGCCGCTGCCGCAGGGCTGGACACGATCCACCTTCGGCACCCACATGCGGGCCTGCGGCCTCGGCGTGATGGCCAGCGATGCCTTTGCGGTCGACGGCACGCCGCCCGAGGCCGTGCGGGTCAGTCTCGGCGGCCCGGTAACACGGCCGCAGCTTCAGACCGCCCTCGAATTCATGGCGCATGCGCTCGAAGGGCCGCCGGAAATGGCCGGCTCCTTCTTCTGATTTCACACGTCTCCCGATTGAATGAACTCGCCCCGCCGGCGGCAGGCGCCCGCGCGCCTGCGTCAGTATGTCTGATCGACATATTGACAGTATAATTACATCTATATGAACGCATAAAATGATCGGATTGAATGGATAAGGAAAGATGCAGCCATGAATGAGACCTATCCTCAACTGCCGCCCATGCAGACCGGCATCCGGGGCCGTTGCCCACGTTGCGGCCAGGGCCATCTCTTCAAGGGGTTCCTGACCCTGGCGCCCAAATGCGAGGCCTGCGGTCTCGACTACTCCTTCGCCGACCCGGCCGATGGCCCTGCCTTTTTCGTCATCTGCTTTGCCTGCGTGCCGAGCGTGCTGCTCGCCGTCTGGCTGGAGATCGCCTTCAGCGCCTCGCTGCTGACGCAGGTGCTGGTCACCGGGCCCTTCATGCTGTTGACCTGCATTCCCCCGCTGCGGCCGCTCAAGGGATGGCTGGTCGCGAGCCAATATTTCTACAAGGCCGAAGAGGGCAAGGTCGTCCGACGACAGGCAGGCACGTAACACGCGGGGAGGGGCTACCAGGTAACGTTCGACAGGCGCAGCCAGGGCGGGTTCTCCGCATACATTTCGCGGATCAGCCCCTTGATCTCCTCGATCCGGCCCGAGCCGTCGTTCCGCCGGTAGCTCATGATGACGGGCGAGGTCGCCCGCTCGTCGGAAAGCACGCGGTAGCAGACATCGTCCATGCGCTGGCGCTGGGCCGCCGCGGGCAGGATACACACGCCGATGGCGGCGGCGACAAGGCCGAGCGCCGTCTGGATTTCCCGCACCTCCTCGACAGTGCCCGGTTCGACATTGAGATCGGCGCAGAGGGCCAGCACCTCGTCGGCAAAGCTCGGCCGCGGCTTGGAGGGATAAATCACCAGCGTCTCGCCGGCGACCTCGCTCAATGCAACAGGCTCCGACGACAGCGATTTCGGGTGCTCCCTGGGAAAGGCGACGACCAACCGCTCCTCCCGCAGCGTGATCCGCTCGATATCCGGATCGCTGAGCCGCACGCGGCCGAAACCGAGATCGATGCGCCCGTCCTTCAGCGCCGCGATCTGCTCCACCGACATCATCTCGCGGATCTCGATGCCGAGCGCCGGCCAGCGGGCCCGCATGCGGCGCACCAGATCCGGGATGCCGCTGTAGAGCGTCGAACCGACACAGCCGATGATGAAGATCTCCCGGCGCGAGGCGGCGATGCGCCGCGTCTGCTCGCGCACATGATCGATGCGGGAAAGGATCTGCCGCGCCTGATCATAGAAGAAGCGGCCCGCATCGGTAAGCGCCAGCGGGCGGATGGACCGATCGATCAGGGTGACCCCGAGTGTTTCCTCCAGTTGCTGGATCTGCCGGCTGAGCGGCGGCTGGGCGATGTGCAACAGTTCCGCAGCCCTCGAGAAATTGCGTTCGCGGGCGACGGCGACGAAGTAGCGAAGTTGGCGCAGCTCCATGGCACTATACCTTCCCGGTATCGAAATCGACCACGATAGTCTTGGACGCTTTGCGCCTCCAAAGCTAGCCTTGCAGCAAGAATTTCGCAGGAGCTTCTGTGCAGGCCCGATTTGCGGCCGGAAACCCGGCCGGCAGGGCCACGCGCGTGTTCCAGCCACATCAGCGCGAGCGACCGCCATGCCGTTCAGCCGATCCAACGACATCGTGCTTTCCTATCGCCGCGCCGGCCGGCGCGGCGCACCGCGGATCGCCTTCGCCAATTCGCTCGGATCGGACATGGCGATCTGGGACGATGTCATCGATGAGCTCGCCGCCGATTTCGATCTCCTGCTCTACGACAAGCGCGGCCATGGATTGAGCGAAGTCGCGCCGGCGCCGCGCGGGATCCGCGACCACAGCGACGACCTCATCGGCCTTCTCGACCATGTCGGCTGGCAGGATACGATGCTCTGCGGCCTCTCGGTCGGTGGAGTGATTGCCATGGATCTCGCCGTGCGGGCGCCGGCGCGCGTCACCCGTCTCGTGCTGATGGACACGGCGGCGAAGATCGGCACGCCGGACGCCTGGAACGCACGGATAAATGCCGTCCTGGACGGCGGCGTTGCATCGATCGGCGAGGCGATCATGGCCCGATGGTTTTCGCCGGATTATCGCGCGGGGCAGCCGGAAGCCTTTTCCGGCTGGCGCCGGATGCTGGAGCGCACGCCGGCGGCGGGCTATGCCGAAACCTGCAAGGCCTTGCGCGATGCAGACCTGACCGACGCCATCACCGGCATAACGGCGCCCACGCTGGTGATCGCCGGCGAAGACGACCTTTCGACGCCGCCCGCGCTGGTCGAGGCGACGGCGCGCCGGATTCCGGGCGCCATTTTCCACATCATCAAGGGCGCCGGCCATTTGCCCTGCATCGAGCGTCCCGCCGACGTGGCCGCGCTGCTGCGCGGCTTCGCCAATGGCTGAGTGTCAAGAACACCACCCCGGCCGATCCATTCCGACGACCAAGCCTGGAAATTACGCGGCGACAGGCGGACCTCGACGCTCCCCGAATCGCCGACCTGATCGCGGAGCCATCCAGCCGGCAACCTGAAAAACCAGCCCGCGAGCACGGCATGCATGCCCTCGCCCGCCGTCCTGCTGCATAACTGCGGCTGGCGCTGCTTCTCCCCACGCCCGCAACGCCGGACTTGCCGGGACAATCGGCCCGTTCGGGCCGTCCCATGCCCTCATGGCCGCAGGGCTGCCAATCGTTTGGCGCATCGCTGACCTGATCTCCTTGCCTGTCGACGCTTTGTCAGACACCCGGAAGCCGGATACGGCTGCGCCGTGCCGCGGGCCGAACCGCGTCACATATCCTGACATTATACCTCTCAGGTATCATTGGAGACGCAATCGGTCTTGGACGGGCAGGGGCGGCCGGGCGCATAGTTCTCCCATGAGCACGATCCCTGCACCGCATTTCCCGGCCGCCGCATCCTCTCCCGTCGTCGAACGGGTCGAGACACTGCTGGTCGACGTGCCGACCATCCGCCCGCACAGGCTGTCGGTGGCGACGATGAACGGCCAGAGCATGACGCTGGTAAAGGTATATTGCAGCGATGGCACCATCGGTATCGGCGAGGGTAGCACGATCGGCGGCCTTGCCTATGGCGGGGAAAGCCCCGAGGGCATGAAGCTTGCCATCGACACCTATTTCGCCCCGGCGCTGCTGGGCGAGGATGCGGCCCGCGTGCCGACACTGATGGCGCGCGTTGCCAAGCGGATAAAGGAAAACCGCTTCGCCAGGAGCGCCGTGGAAACGGCCCTCTTCGACGCGCAGGGCAAGCGCCTCGGCCTGCCGGTCAGCGAACTTCTCGGCGGCCGCCGCCGCGATCGCCTGCCGGTCGCCTGGACGCTGGCCTCGGGCGATACGGCTCGTGACATCGCCGAGGCCGAAAGCATGCTGGACCTCCGCCGCCACCGGATCTTCAAGCTGAAAATCGGCGCGAGGACCCTGCGGGAGGACATCGCCCATGTGGCCGCGATCAAGCGTGCGCTGGGCGAGCGGGCCGCAGTGCGCGTCGATGTCAACATGGCTTGGAGCGAGACCGAGGCCGCCTGTGGCATGGCCGCCCTTGCCGATGCAGGCTGCGAACTGGTCGAGCAGCCGGTGGCCTCGACGGCTGCGCTGGCCCGGCTAATGCGCCGTTTCCCCGTCGCGCTGATGGCGGACGAGGCGCTGACCGGGCCAGAATCGGCTTTCGAACTGGCAAGGATCGGCGGCGCCGATGTCTTCGCCGTCAAGATCGAGCAGAGCGGTGGTCTCTCCAATGCCCAACGCGTGGCGGCGATCGCCGATGCGGCCGGCATCGAACTCTATGGCGGCACCATGCTGGAAGGCCCGGTCGGGACGATCGCCTCCGCACAGGTCTTTGCCACCTTCGCCAATCTGCAACGGGGCACGGAACTGTTCGGCCCGTTGCTCCTGACCGAGAACATTCTCTCAACGCCGCTCGATTACAGCGATTTCGCGCTGACCGTGCCCGACGCGCCGGGCCTCGGCATCGAACTGGATGAGGACCGCGTCGCGTTCTTCACCCGCAACGCCCCGCGCAAGACCATCAGCCTCGCCGAGTAGGAGGACAAGGCCATGCTTTTCCAGGTGCGAATGGACGTCCACATGCCCCACGACCTGCCGCAGGAGGAAGCGGCAGACATCCTCGCGCGGGAAAAGGCCTATTCGCAGGCGCTGCAGGACAGCGGCACCTGGCGGCACATTTGGCGCATCGCCGGGCAATACGCGAATGTCAGCATTTTCGACGTCAAGGACAATGCCGAGCTGCATGCGGTCCTGACGGGGCTGCCCTTGTTCAAGTTCATGACCATCAAGGTGACGCCGCTGCTGCGCCACCCGTCGTCGATCCGCGAGGACGATACCTGAGCGGACCCGAAACCGTTTGACGCAACCGAGACCCGGAGGAGGGCTATCATGAGTGTGAGGATTTTCGACAAGCCGGAAATACAGGATTTTCTGAAGGTCGTCAGCGGCCTCGACAAACAGGGCGGCAGCCCGCGCATGAAGGAGATCACCCATCGCCTGCTGTCCGATCTCTTCAAGGCGATCGACGATCTCGACATCACGCCCGATGAATACTGGGCTGGCATCGCCTGGCTCAACGAGATCGGCGCCGCCGGACAGGCGGGCCTCATCTCGCCCGGCCTCGGCCTCGACCATTTCCTCGATGAACGCCTCGATGCCATCGACGAGGAGCTCGGCATCAAGAACGGCACGCCGCGGACCATCGAAGGCCCGCTCTATGTCGCCGGCGCGCCGGTGGCGCATGGTTTCGCCCGGCTCGACGACGGCACGGACACCGAGGGCCACACGCTGATCATGCACGGCACGGTTCGCGATGCCGACGGCACACCGCTGCCGGGTGCGACGGTGGAGGTCTGGCACTGCGACACGCGCGGCTTCTATTCCCACTTCGACCCGACCGGCAGGCAGGCGCCGTTCAACATGCGCCGCACGATCATCACCGACGAGAAGGGCTGTTACAGGTTCCGGAGCATCGTGCCCAAGGGCTACGGCGTTCCCCCGGGCAGCCCGACGGAGCAGCTTCTTTCCGCACTCGGCCGCCATGGCCAGCGTCCGGCGCACATCCATTTCTTCATCAGCGCCGATGGCCACCGCAAGCTGACCACCCAGATCAACATTGCCGGCGATCCGCTGGTCAACGACGACTTCGCCTATGCCACCCGCGACGGTCTCGTCCCGGCCCTCGTCGAGCGGACCGACGAAGCGAGCATCAAGGCCAATGGCCTGGAGGGGCCCTTCGCCGAGATCGTGTTCGACATCGACCTGACCGCGCTGGTGAACGGCGTCGACAACCAGGTCAACCTGCAGCGCAAGCGGGCGGCCGCGTAAAGCCGCCCCAGCCTTTCTTCAACCGACATCGTTGCAATGGCGCCGCCGCGAGGCGGCCGCCATGAGAGGAGGAGCCATGCCTACGATCCTGGACAAGGCGCAGGAACTCGACGAACTGCTCGCCAATGCGGTGCAGGATGACCATGAGGCCGGCGTGTTCCGCTGCCGCCGCGACATCTTCACCAATGCCGACCTGTTCGAGCTGGAGATGAAGCACATCTTCGAGAGCAACTGGGTCTATCTCGCCCACGAAAGCCAGATCCCCGACAACAACGACTATTACACCACCAATATCGGCCGCCAGCCCGTGGTCGTCACCCGCGACAAGACCGGCGCCCTGCATGCGATGATCAATGCCTGCGCCCACCGCGGCGCGATGCTCTGCCGGCGCAAGCACGGCAACAAGGGCAGCTTCACCTGTCCCTTCCACGGCTGGACGTTTTCCAACAATGGCAGGCTGCTGAAGGTCAAGGACGGCAAGACCACGCAATATCCGCCGCAGTTCGACACGGATGGCTCGCACGACCTGAAGCGCGTGCCGCGCTTCGAGAACTATCGTGGCTTCCTCTTCGGCAGCCTCAATGCGGACGTGCTGCCGCTCGCCGATTTCCTCGGCGAGACCAGGGCGATCATCGACCAGATCGTCGACCAGGCGCCCGATGGGCTGGAAGTCATCCGCGGCAATTCCTCCTACATCTATGATGGGAACTGGAAGCTGCAGATGGAGAACGGCTGCGACGGCTACCATGTCAGCAGCGTGCACTGGAACTATGCCGCCACCATGGGCCGCCGTGCCGAGGAAGGCACCAAGGCGGTCGATGCCAACAGCTGGAGCAAGTCGGTCGCCGGCGTCTACGGCTTCGATCACGGCCATATCCTGCTCTGGACGACCACGATGAACCCGGAGGTGCGGCCTGTCTACGGCAACCGCGCGGAGATCGAGGCCCGCGTCGGCGTGGACAGGGCGGATGTCATCGTCAACCAGACCCGCAATCTCTGCCTCTATCCGAACGTCTTCCTGATGGACCAGTTCTCCACGCAGATCCGCGTGACGCGCCCGATCAGCGTCGACAAGACGGAGATCAGCATCTTCTGCTTCGCGCCGAAGGGCGAGAGCGCCGAAAACCGCGCGCTGCGCATCCGCCAGTACGAGGATTTCTTCAACGTCTCCGGCATGGGCACGGCCGACGACCTGGAGGAATTCCGCGCCTGCCAGGCGGGCTACGCGGGCATTTCCGCGCTGTGGAACGACATGTCGCGCGGCGCGCCGCTCTGGATCGACGGGCCCGACGACAATGCCAGGCGCATGGGCATCACGCCGCTGCTCTCGGGCGAGCGCAGCGAGGACGAGGGCCTGTTCGTTCGCCAGCATGAATATTGGGCGAAGGTGATGCGCAAGGCGCTCGCCGCGGAAGCGCACGGAGCGGCGGCATGACGGTCCCCTACGACGCCATCTGCGCCTTCCTCTACAAGGAGGCGCGCCTTCTCGACGATCGCCAGTGGGACGAGTGGCTCACCTGCTATGCACCCGACGTCACCTACTGGATGCCCACCTGGGACGACGACGACCAGATCACCGAGGATCCGCACTCGCAGATCTCGCTGATCTACTATCCGAGCCGCGACGGCCTGGAGGACCGCGTCTTCCGCATCAAGACCGAGCGCTCCGGCGCCTCCACGCCCGAGCCGCGCACCTGCCACATGATCGCCAATGTCGAGGTGGTGGCCGAGCGCGGCGAGGAGGTCGACCTGCGCTACAACTTCCACACCCTCAACCATCGCTACAAGGTCACCGACCACTTCTTCGGCACCGTGTTCGCCACGCTGCGCAAGGGCGGCGAGGGTCTCGTCATCTCCAGCAAGAAGATCGTGCTGAAGGACGATTACATCCGCCAGGTCATCGACGTCTACCACATCTGACGACCGGGCGGTCAGGCACCCTGAGGAGGAGGAGCCATGTGCTACAAGATCGCATTGAACTTCGAGGACGGCGTTACCCGCTTCATCGGCTGCAACAGCGGCGAGAAGGTTCTCGACGCCGCCTATCGCGCCAAGATCAACCTGCCGATGGACTGTTCCGACGGCGTGTGCGGCACCTGCAAGTGCCGCGCCGAAAGCGGCAGCTACGACCTTGGTGACGACTATATCGAGGAAGCCCTGAGCGCCGACGAGGCGGAGGGCGGCCTGGTGCTGACCTGCCAGATGAAGCCGACGTCGGACTGCGTGCTTTCGGTGCCGACGACCTCGCTCGCCTGCAAGACGGGCCAGCAGCGTTTCGCCGCGACGGTGGCGACGATCGCTCCGCACAACGACGCGGCGATCGTGCTGGAACTCGACGTGGACGAGGGAGGGGCGGCGCCCGTCTTCCTCTCCGGCCAATATGTCAACATCGCCGTTCCGGGCAGCGGGCAGAGCCGGTCCTATTCCTTCAGCACGGCGCCGGGCGCCGGGCGTATCGGCTTCCTGATCAAGAAGATCCCCGGCGGCGTGATGAGCACCTGGCTGGAACGCGCCGAGATCGGCGAGCGGCTCGACATCACCGGCCCCCTCGGCAGCTTCTATCTCCGCGAGGTCAAGCGCCCGCTGCTGCTCATTGCCGGCGGCACCGGCCTCGCGCCGTTCCTCTCGATGCTGGAGGGGCTGGCGCAGGGCAAGTCCGGCGAGCGCATCCACCTCATATACGGCGTGACGCGCGATCTCGATCTGGTGCTCGTCGAGGAAATCGAGGCCTATGCCCGCCGCCTGCCGAATTTCAGCTACAGCACGGTGGTGGCCGAGGAGGCCTCCAGCCATCCACGCAAGGGCTGGGTAACGCAACACATGCCGGCAGAGCTTTTGAACGGCGGCGATGTCGACGTCTATCTCTGCGGCCCGCCGCCGATGGTCGATGCCGTGCGCCGGCATTTCGACGAGACCGGCGTGAAACCGAACAGCTTCCACTACGAAAAGTTCACGCCCAATACGGCGACGGGAGCGGGCGCATGAGCGCGCGCCATTTTCCGGGCCGCTTTGCCGGCAAGGTGCTGGTGGTGACCGGCGCGGCCCAGGGCATCGGCCGGGCGGTGGCGCTGCGTGCAGCGGCGGAGGGCGGCAAGGTGTTGTTCGTCGACCGTGCCGACTTCGTCGCGGATGTCGCCGGCAAGGCGAGGGGCGGGGAGGCAGCAGCCTTCACCGCCGATCTCGAATCCTATGAAGGGGCGGCGGCGGCGATGCAGGCCACCGCCGAAAAATTCGGCGGCATCGACATCCTGATCAACAATGTCGGCGGCGCGATCCGCATGCGGCCCTATGCCGAATTCGAGCCGCCACAGATCGACGCGGAAATCCGCCGCTCGCTGATGCCGACGCTCTATTGCTGCCATGCGGTACTGCCGTTCCTGAGGGCGCGGGGCGGCGGCACCATCGTCAACGTCTCGTCGAACGCCACGCGCGGCATCCACCGTGTGCCCTATTCGGCGGCCAAGGGCGGGGTGAACGCCATCACGCAATCTCTGGCGATGGAGGTCGCCGATCTCGGCATCCGCGTCGTCGCCACCGCCCCAGGGGGCACCGAGGCACCGCCCCGCCGCATCCCGCGCAACGCGGAAGGCGACACCGCGCGCGAAAAGGCCTGGATGGCCGAGGTCGTGGAACAGGTGAAGGGTTCGAGCTTCCTGAAGCGCTACGGCAGCATCGACGAACAGGTCGCACCGATCCTGTTCCTGGCCTCCGACGAGGCCGCCTACATCACCGGGAACATCCTGCCGGTCGCCGGCGGCGATCTCGGCTGAAGTCTTTTCAACCACACTCTGGGAGGGGTGACCATGCGCAAGATCGATGTGAGCGAGGTGATCGACAAGGCTCGCTTTGGCCGTTTCCAATGGACGGTGGTGGTGCTCTGCGCGCTGCTCCTGATCGCCGACGGCTATGACGTCTTCATCGCCGGCACGGTGCTGCCGACGCTGATCAGGGAATGGGGGCTGAGCAAGCCCGAAGCCGGCGCGCTGCAGGCCTGGGCGCTGTTCGGCATGATGTTCGGCGCGCTGGTCTTCGGCCCGCTCGCCGACAAGATCGGACGCAAGAAGGGCATTGCGATCAGCTTCGTGCTGTTCACCGTCTCGACGCTGCTGACGGGCTTTGCCACCGCGCCGGGCGAGTTCACCATCTACCGCTTCTTCGCCGGCCTCGGCTGCGGCGGCCTGATGCCGAATGTCGTCGCCCTGATGAACGAATATGCGCCGAAGCGGCTGCGCAGCACGATGGTCGCGCTGATGTTCTCCGGCTACTCGGTCGGCGGCATGGTCGCGGCAAGCCTCGGCATCTGGATGATCCCGCAATATGGCTGGCAGCCGATGTTCTTCGTCGCCGCCATTCCCCTCGTGATCCTGCCGTTCATCCTGTGGACGCTGCCGGAATCGCTTGGCTTCCTGCTGCGCCAGGGACGGCAGGAAGAGGCGCGGCGCATCTATGCCCGCATCGAGACGAACGAGCGCCTGACAGGCGACGACATGCTCGTCTTCACGGAGACCAGGGGCGCCGCCGCGTCGGTTGCCGAGCTCTTCCGCCACCAGCGGGCAGCGCGCACGGTTCTGCTCTGGGTCGCCTTCTTCTGCTGCCTGCTGCTCGTCTATCTGCTGTCGTCCTGGCTGCCGAAGGTCATGCAGGAAGCCGGCTATGCGGAAAAGGCCAGCCTGATGACGCTCTTCTCGCTGAATTTCGGGGGCATGGCCGGGGCGATCGCCGGCGGCTGGCTCGGCGACCGGTTCGGCCTGCCGAAGGTGGTAATCAGTTATTTCGCCGCCGCCACGCTGTCGATCGCGCTCGTCGGCTTCGGCCTGCCGGTCACGCTCCTGTTCCTGATGGTCTTCGTCGCCGGCGCCACCACGATCGGTACGCAGATCCTGCTCTATGCCAGCGTCGCCCAACTCTACAACCTCTCGGTCCGCTCCACCGGCCTTGGCTGGGCATCCGGGGTCGGCCGCATCGGCGCCATCGTCGGGCCGACGCTTGGCGGCATGCTGCTGGCGAAGGAACTGCCCCTTCAGCAGAACTTCCTGATCTTCGCCGTGCCGGCGGCGGTTTCCACCCTCGCCATGCTGGCCTTCGCGGTCAGCCATGCACGCCGCACGGAGGTTGCCGCACCAGTGGCGGCCTGAACGGCCGTGACTGGAGTGGCGCAGCGGGCCACAGCGGTAGAGGCACGGCGGCGTTTCCATGCCGCCGTGCCTGTGTTAGGGAGCGCAGCACATCGACCGGAAATTCAAGGGTGAGCCTTCCATGAATGCAGCGCTGTACGCGGACTATGTCGCGGACCTGAGGGTCCAGTTCGCGGAGCTGGATCGCCATCCCGAACGCTTTCAGACCTTCGGCGCCCATCTGGAACTGGCCGTGGCAGGCGGCCTCGTCGTCTACGAGACGACGCGCCGCAAGGGCCAGACCGACAGCCTCTATTACGGCCGTCCCGCCGGCGCCGGCGCAAACCAGCAGATGTCGCAGGCCTCGGCCTTTGCCGCCATCGACCGGTTCTTCGCCCTCGGCCAGTTCGTCGCGCTCACCGGCGACCGCAAGGAGGGCGACGGCACGCTGGATGCGCAATATCCGCATTGCGCCGTCCGCTTTTCCTATCGCCGGAAGGGCCATCCGGCCGCCCGCGCCATGCTGATGGTGTTCGTCGGCTTCAACGACGATGCGGATGCCCTGCATTACGTTGATGGCAACGATCCGTCCCTCTTCGCGGCCGAGCGGCCTTACCGTACGGAACGGGCCTACGAGTGGACCTGACCTAAGCGACGCCAGTCCGTGCCTGCAGACGGCTGATCCGCGAGCTGATGACAGACATCCAGGACGACAGCGCGGCGCCGATGCTCGGCGCCGCTCACGTTCCCGAATCCCTGCCGCCAACCTTTCGAATGCAACGTTCCGCTTCAGCCGCCGGTTCGGAAGGAGCGTGCCGCGTCCACGATGGCATGCGTATCGATGCCGAAATGGGCGTAGAGATCGGCAATCGTGCCGGTCTGGCCAAAGTGCTCGACACCGAGCGAGACCGTGCGGTTCCCTTCCACTGCGCCGAGCCAGCCGAGCGTCGCCGGATGGCCGTCGGTGGCGGTGATGAGGCCCGCATCGCGCGGAGCCGCGGAGAGCAGCGTCTCGATATGGCTGCGGGCGCTGACATCCCCCTGGCGGCGGGCGCGTTGCGCCGCCGTCCAGCCGGCATTCAGCCGATCGGCGGAGGTGACCGCCAGCACCGAGACGTCGCCATGCGTTTCGGCGAGCCGCCCGGCCGCCATCAGCACTTCCGGCGCGATGCAGCCCTGATAGGCGAGCACGATGCGGGTGCGCGCCGAAGGCGGACGCAGCCAGTAGGCGCCGTCTATAACGCCTTGCCGGAAGGCCGGATCCTCGCGGCGAAGCGCGATCTGCTCCAGCGGCCGCGTCGTCAGGCGCAGATAGACCGAGCCGCCGGTCTCGTCCCGCAGCCAGGTGCGCCTGTCATGCGTGCCGTCGCCGTCACGCTGCATATAGTCGAAGGACCAGTCCATGATGACGGACAGCTCGTCGAGGAAGGCGGGCTCGAAGCTGGCCAGCCCGTCCTGGCTCATGCCGATGAGCTGCGAGCCGATCGACTGGTGCGCCCCGCCTTCCGGCGCCAGCGTCACGCCGGAAGGCGTGCCGACGATCATGAAGCGCGCATCCTGGTAGCAGGCATAGTTCAGCGCATCGAGGCCGCGTGCCACGAAGGGATCGTAGACCGTGCCGATGGGCAGCAGCCGCTCGCCGAACAGCGAATGCGACAGGCCGGCGGCGCCGAGCAGCAGGAACAGGTTCATCTCGGCGATGCCGAGCTCGATATGCTGGCCCGCCGGGCCGAACTCCCATTTCTGCGCCGAGGGCACGCGCTCGTCGCGGAACGTATCGGCCATCCGCTCGCGGGCGAAAAGGCCGCGGCGGTTGACCCAGGGCCCGAGATTCGTCGAGACGGTCACATCCGGCGCCGTGGTGACGATGCGCGCCGACAGGGCGTCGTCGCGCCTGGCGATCGCATCGAGGATCTTGCCGAAACCGGCCTGCGTCGACAGCTCGCGATCCTCGAGGAAGACCGGGCCGGAGGAGGGCACGGCAGGGGAGGTGAAGCGTCGCGTGCCCTTGGCGAAGAAAGGCACCGTCTTCAGGAACGCGCGCACCGGGGCAGGGGAGGGGATCGCACCGAACGTCTCCCATTCCGTACCCGGCGCGACGCCGATGCGCTCCTGGAACGTCTCCATCTGGGCCTTGGTCATCAGGCCGGCATGGTTGTCCTTGTGGCCGGCGAGCGGCGTGCCCCAGCCCTTGATCGTATAGGCGAGGAAGACGGTCGGCCGGTCGTGATCAATGCTCCCGAACGTCTCGATCAGCGTTTCGAGACAATGGCCACCGAGATTGCCCATGAGGTCGGAAAGCGCGTCGTCGCTGCGCGCCGCCAAGAGGTCGGCGACGCCTTCCTGCGTGCCGATCTCGTCGGTGAGCCGCTTGCGCCAAGCGGCCCCGCCCTGGAAGGTCAGCGCGGAATAGAGCTGGTTCGGGCATCGGTCGATCCAGCCGCGCAGCGCCTCGCCGCCCGGCTCCCGGAAGGCGGCCCGCTGGAGCGCACCGTATTTCAGCACCTTCACGTCCCAGCCGAAAGCCGTGAAAATACCTTCGATGCGCTGCCACAGGCCCTCATGCACGACGCCGTCAAGGCTCTGCCTGTTGTAGTCGATCACCCACCAGGTGTTGCGCAGGTCGTGTTTCCAGCCCTCCTGCAGGCATTCATAGATATTGCCCTCGTCGAGCTCCGCATCGCCGACCAGCGCGATCATGCGCCCGCCCGGTCGCGTCGCGGCCCAGGGCTTGGCGGCAATATAGTCCTGCACGATCGAGGCAAAGGCAGTGATCGCCACGCCAAGCCCGACGGATCCGGTGGAAAAATCGACGTCGTCGATGTCCTTGGTACGGCTCGGATAGGATTGCGCACCGCCGAAACCACGGAAATTCTCGAGCTTTTCGCGTGTCTGGTTACCCATCAGGTACTGGATGGCATGGAAGACCGGCGAGGCATGCGGCTTGACCGCAACGCGGTCCTCCGGCCGCAGCACATGGAAATAGAGCGCCGTCATGATCGAGGCGAGCGAGGCCGAGGAGGCCTGGTGCCCACCGACCTTCACCTCGCCCTTCTCGCGCAGGTGGTTGGCGTTGTGGATCATCCAGCAGGCATGCCACAGCACCTGCCGCTCCAGGTCCTTCAGGCATGCCAGCTGCGCTGGCGTCAAGGCCGCCTCATTCATGCTCGTCTCACTCCCGTCCTCCAATGATGAGGAATGCTACACCGGCACGAGCGGGAAAACTGATCGCAGTTGACCGAGGATAACGAAATTGCGAAATGGAATTTCGATAATTCCTCTTTCAGCGGTCAACTATGCCGATTTCCAAGCCAGGCCTCGATGCCGCCTCCATCCGCATCCTCGACCTCCTGCAGCAGAATGCCGAATTGAGCGTTTCGGAACTGGCGGAGGCGACGGGCCTGTCGGCCTCGCCCTGCTGGCGGCGGGTCAACGACCTCAAGGAAAACGGCGTCATCAAGGGGTCGGTCGCGCTGGTCGACGCGCAGGCGCTGGGGCTGGCGGTCAATGTCTTCGTGCAGGTCTCGCTGAAGCAGCAGGACCGGGAATCGCTCGACGTCTTCAATGCCGCCATCCGCACCAAGCCCGAGATCGTCGAATGCTACCTGATGACCGGGGAGGCGGACTACATGCTGCGCGTGGTGGTCGAGGACCTGATGAAATTCCAGGCCCTCGTCGTCGACTTCCTCACGCTCATCCCGGGCGTCGCCAACATTCGCTCGAGCTTCGCCCTCAGCCAGATCAAGTACACGACCGCGCTTCCGACCGGGCACCTGAAGGGCCGCCCCTGAACGGCATAGCCGCCGAGCTCAAGAGGGGATGATATCGTGGGTCTGCTGCGCCTCGGTCAGCAGCGCGACCATCTCCGCCTCGGCCGAGGCCTCATCGCGCGCGAAGACCGCGTCGGCCACCCGCTTGTGGCGCGTGATCCAGCGGTCGTCCTCCTCGCTCGTGGCCCGCAGGCCCGCATGGAAGAGATGGCGCAGGCCGACGGAGATCAGTTCGCCGAGCGAGAAGAACAGCCGGTTGCCCGATGCACGCAGGATGGCGATGTGGAAGGCGACGTCCTGCTCCACCCGGTCGTTCTCGTCGAGATAGGTCGCCATTCCACGCAGCGCGCGCCGGACCGCCGTTTCGTCGGCCCCACCATGGTTGCGCGCGGCCATGCGCGCCGCCTTCGGCTCGATCGCCATGCGCAGGGCATAAAGGTCCGAAATCGCCCTTCCCGCCTGGTTTGCATCCTGCAGCGCCCAGTCGAGCACCAGGGAATCCATCATGTTCCAGCGCTCGGTGGGCCGCACGACGACGCCGATCTTCGGCTTGCCTTCGATCAGGCCCTTTGAACTCAGGATCTTCAAGGCCTCGCGCGTCGCGGTGCGCGAGGCGCTGAAGGTCTGGCCGATTTCCGTCTCGCTGCCGATCACCGCGCCCGGCCTGTAGTGTCCGGAAACGATGCGTTTTCCCATCGTCGTGACGATCGTCTCGTGGATGCCGGCCGATGCCGTGTCCTGCGTCTCCATCGCGTCCTGCTGCTGCGTCAAGCACTGCCCCTATCGTCTCTTTTTCCCGCTGGCATAGCGGAAATGATCCCGGCAGGCAAACAGTCTCACACAAAGCCAAATAATACTACACTTGACATCAATAATAGTATCGATATGTTCGCCCAACATGAAAGAAGCCGGGAAACCCGATCCCTGCCCCGCAGGGATCGGGCCATCGCGACAACATCGATCTGAAGAGGAGGAGAGCATGAACAGAGAGATACGCCTGAGCCGGCGCCAACTGATGGCCGGCACGGCGGCCACAGCCTTCGGGCTGGCAGTCGCGCCCCGGCTGAGTTTCGCCCAGACGGCGGAAGAGGCCCGCGCGGGTTTCGCCGGCGCCGATGTCGACTGGATGGCCTTCAAGGGCGAGAGCCTGACGATCGAGGCGATGACGCATCCGTGGAGCGCGGCGATCGAACCGATCCTGCCGCTCTTCACGGAGCTCACCGGCATCTCCGTCAAGCTGAACACCCAGTCCGAGACGGAATACACCTCGCAGATGCCGATCAAGCTCGGCGCCAAGGCGGCCGAGCCCGACGTGATGATGATCCACGCGCTCGGCCAGTTCGTTTCCGCCGGCTGGGCGGAGCCGCTCGATGCCTACTATGCCGACAAGGCGCTGTTCGATGCCGCCTGGTACGACCAGGACGACATCTTCGCCATGGCGCGCGACTTCCCCGCCCAGGCGGACGGGCAGAACTATTCGATGTCGATCACCGCCGAGGCGCAGACGCTGTTCGCCAACAAGGCGATGCTCGGCGAAGCCGGCCTTGCCGTCCCGACGACGATGGACGAGCTGCTCGCCACGGCGCTGAAGCTGAAGACGGACACGGTCGCGGGCATCGCCATGCGCGCCAAGTCCGACAGTTCCGCCGGTCCCTGGACCTGCGGCGGCTTCGTCTTCTCCTATGGCGGCGAGATCATCGACGGGGAGGGGCGCTGCGTGCTCGACAGCGATGCGGCCGTTGCCGGCGTGGAGATGTACGGCCGCCTGCTGCGCGAGGCGGGGCCGATCGGCGTCGGCAACTACCATTGGTACGAAGCCCTCAACGACTTTTCCAGCGGCGCGGCGGCGCTCGGCTGCGACAGCTCCAACTTCGCCACCGACATCTCCAACCCGGCAAAGAGCCTGGTGGCGGCCGATGCCGTCTATGCCGCCCTGCCGCGGGCCGGCGAACACCCGATCAAGCCGAACATCTGGGCCTGGCAGGCCGGCATCAACGCCTATTCAAAGAAGAAGAAGGCGGCCTTCCTGCTCCTGAGCTTCCTCAACTCCGGGCCTGGCTGTCTGCTCAGCGCCGCCAGCGGTCTTGCCACCGTGCGCAATTCCGCCTGGAAAAGCGAAGCGTTCCAGAAACGGTTCGGTGCGGAGGCTTCGGCGGCGGCGCTCCTCAACCTCAATTCCGGCGACGCCAGGATCTTCAAGGCGGCGTGGTTCCACAGGAAGTCCAGCGAGATCCTCGATCCCTTCGCCGTGGCGATCAACCAGGTCGTCACCGGCCAGGCCGATGCACGGGCCGCGCTCGCTGCGGCCACGACGAAGATCAACGCCGCCCTCAAGGGCTGACACGGATTTAAAGCCCCCCGAGCGTTCCGGTCGGGGGGCACCCGATCAGAAAGGCAGGCCCGTGCCCCTCCGCCAGACCACAATCCAACGCGCCGAGCGCAGCTTCATCCTGTGGATGCTTGCGCCGGCGACGATCCTCATGCTGTCGCTGACGCTCGTTCCCTTTCTCGTCAGTGTCTATCTCTCCTTCACCGACTATTCGCTGACCGCGCCGGAGACGATCAACTGGGTCGGCCTCAAGAACTATTCCGACCTGCTCTCCTCCGCCGATTTCTGGGATGCCGCGCGCATAACGGCGATCTTCACCATCGTCGCGGTCGGCATCGAGACGGTGCTGGGCGTTGGCATCGCGGCCCTGCTGTATCACGAGGTGCGGCAGGCGCCGTGGCTGCGCGTCATCTATCTCCTGCCGATGGCCATCACGCCGATCGCCGCCACCTTCACCTTCCGGCTGATGTTCAACCCCACGCAGGGCGTGCTGAACCACCTGCTCGGCCTCGCGGGCGTTTCTCCCAGCGCCTGGACGGCCGCGCCCGAGACCGCACTCCTGTCGCTCATCCTCGTCGACGTCTGGCAATGGACGCCCTTCATCCTGCTCATTGTGATGGGCGGCATGGCGGCGCTGCCGCCGGAGCCGGAAGAGGCGAGCCAGATGGACGGCGCCGGCCCGTTCCGCACCTTCTTTCTCGTGACGCTGCCGCGGCTGAAGCCCTATCTCGCGCTCGCGCTGCTGTTCCGGCTGATCGACGCCTTCAAGACCTTCGACATCATCTTCGTTTTGACCGGCGGCGGACCCGGCGTCGCCACGCGCACGCTGAACCTGCTCGCCTACAAGTACGGCATCGAGTTCCTGTCGATGGGCTACGCCTCGGCACTGGCGATCGTCATGCTCGTCTTCACCCTCGTCGCGGGGCAGGTTTTCCTTCGCCGGCTCGGCCTGTTCGACCTGAAGGATTAAGCGCCATGAAAGTGTTCACCTCCGTCTGGCTGCGCCGCCTGATCCTTTACGTCTTCGCTGTCTGGTGCATCTTTCCGCTCTACTGGATCTTCCTCACCGCACTGAAGACGCCGATCCAGGCCATGGCCCGGCCGCCGCTCTTCCTGTTCGAGCCGACCTTCACCAATTTCGCCAAGGTCATCGGCAATCCCGATATCTGGGCCTATTTCGCCTCCTCGACGATCGTGGCGGCCGGCTCCAGCCTGCTGACGCTCGCGCTCGGCGCACCGGCCGCCTATATCCTCGCGCGTTATTCCTTCCGGGGACGCGGCGATTTCGGCTTCTGGCTGCTTTCCTCGCGCATGACGCCGCCGGTCGCCATGCTGATCCCTTTCTTCGTGCTCTATTACCAGCTCGGCCTGCTCGACACGCATCTCGGCCTGATCCTCGCCCATGTCACGCTCAACCTGTCGATCGTGGTCTGGCTGCTCCGCGGCTTCTTCTCCGAACTGCCGCGCGAGATCGAGGAGGCGGCAAGCCTCGACGGCGACAACCATTTCCAGGTCTTCGCCCGCATCACCCTGCCGCTCGCCATGCCCGGGCTCATCTCTGTCGGCATCCTGATCTTCCTCCTGTCGTGGAACGAGTTCCTGTTCGCGCTGGTGCTGGGGGATTCGGCGGTGCGCACCGTGCCGGTCGGCCTCTACGGCTTCATCGGCTACCAGACGATCGCCTGGGCAGAGCTGTCGGCCTCCGCCAGCCTGCTGATCATCCCCGTCATCCTCTTCATCCTTGTCTTCCAGCGCCACCTCATCCGTGGCCTGACCATGGGGGCCTATCGCTGACATGACCGAAATCACGCTTCAATCCGTCACCAAGAGCTGGGGCGCGCTGACCGCGCTGAAGCCCATCGACCTCCACATCCCCCACGGCGAGTTCCTGGTCCTGCTCGGCCCCTCCGGCTGCGGCAAGACGACGACCATGCGCATCATCGCCGGGCTGGAGACGGCCTCCAGCGGCGCGGTGCTGAAGGACGGCGCCGACATCACCAACCGGCTGCCGCGCGAGCGCAACATGGCGATGGTGTTCCAGAACTACGCGCTCTATCCGCACATGAAGGTGCTGGACAATGTCGCCTATCCGCTGCGCGCCCGCGGCATGGCGAGGGCCGATCGGGAGAAGACGGCGCTCGCCGCGCTGGAGAAGGTGGGCCTTGCGCCCTATGCCGACCGGCTGCCGAAGAACCTCTCGGGCGGCCAGCGCCAGCGCGTGGCGCTGGCCCGTGCACTCGTCCGCTCGCCGGATGTCTTCCTGATGGACGAGCCGCTGTCGAACCTGGACGCCAAGCTGCGCGGCGCCATGCGGGCGGAGATCAAGCACATCCAGCGCGAGACCGGCATCACGACCATCTATGTCACCCACGACCAGATCGAGGCGATGACGCTCGCCGACCGCGTGATCATCATGGAGGCAGGCGAAATCCGCCAGGTCGGCACACCGGACCAGATCTACGACGACCCCGACAACCTGTTCGTCGCGGGCTTCCTCGGCTCCCCGCCGATGAACTTCATTCCCGGCGACATCCAGGACGGCGCCTTCCGCTCCGGCAATGCCCGCATCGCGGCAGCAGGCATAACCGACGCGAAGGAGGCCCAGCTCGGCATCCGCGCCGAGGACATCGCGGTCGCCGCCGAGGGCGAGGCGGGAGACCTGGCGGTCACGGTCTACTCGGTCGAGCCGACGGGCGATGCGACGCTCGTCGTCGCCGACCATGGCAAGGGCCGGCTGGTGCTCAAGGCCGACAAGCATTTCCGGCCGGAGATCGGCGCCACCGTCAATCTCCGGCTTTCCCCCAATGGCATCCGTTACTTCGACAGCGCATCCGGCGCCCGGCTGAGGACTTCCCAATGAAAATCACGAAACTCGAAACCTTCGTCGTCGCCCCGCGCTGGCTGTTCCTCAAGGTCTCGACGGACGAGGGCATTTCCGGCTGGGGCGAGCCGGTGCTCGAGGGCCATGCCGAAACGCTGGCGGCGAAGATCCGCGAGCTGGAAACCCTGCTCATCGGCCGCGATCCGCTGCTGATCGAGGATACCTGGCAGATGATCTACCGCAACGGCTGCTATCGCGGCGGCCCCGTGCTGATGAGCGCCATGTCGGGCGTCGACATGGCGCTGTGGGACATCAAGGGCAAGGCCTTCGGCCAGCCGGTGCATGCGCTGATGGGCGGCAAGGTGCGCGACAAGGTCCGCACCTATCGCTGGATCGGCGGCGACCGACCCGGCAACCTCGTCGCCGACGCAAACGCCCTCATCGAGGCCGGCTACGACGCCTGCAAGCTGAATGCCACCGAGGAGGTCCAGTTCCTCGACGGCTACGCCAAGATCGACCGGATCGTCGCGAAGCTCGGCGAGCTGCGCGATGCGGTCGGCACCCGCATGGATCTCGCCTTCGATTTCCACGGCCGCCTGCATGCGCCGATGGCGAAGATCCTGCTGAAGGAGATCGAGCCGCTCAGGCCCATGTTCATCGAGGATGCCGTCGTCTCGGCCCAGGTCGACCACATGGCCGATCTTGCCCGCACCACGTCCATTCCGCTCGCCATCGGCGAGCGGCTGCACAGCCGCTACGATTTCCGCGCCGTCTTCGAAAAGCGCGCGGCCGGCATCGTCAATCCGGATACGGCCCATGTCGGCGGCATTTCCGAGATGGTGCGCATCGGCCACATGGCGGAAAGCTACGATATCGCAATGGCGCCGCATTGCCCGCTCGGGCCGATCGCGCTCGCCGCCAGCCTCCAGGTGGATGCGATCTGCTACAATGCCGTCATTCAGGAACAGTCCCTCGGCATCCACTACAACAAGGGCGGTGATCTCAACGACTACCTGAAGCCGGAAAGCCGCTTCAAGGTCGAGGCCGGCTTCCTGCCGATCCCCATGGGTCCCGGCCTCGGCATCGAGGTGGACGAGGACGTGGTGCGCGCCCGCGCCGTCGAGGGCCACGCCTGGCGGGCGCCGGTCTGGCGCCATGCGGACGGCTCGATTGCGGAATGGTGAGATGACGGGCTTCGACTATATCATCGTCGGCGGCGGCTCCTCCGGCTGCGTGACCGCGGCAAAGCTGGTCAGCGAGCACGGCGCCCGCGTCGCGCTCATCGAGGAGGGTCCGTCGAACCGCCACCCGCTGCTGCGCATGCCGGCTGGCTTCGTGAAGATGCTGAAGGGCAGCAGATACCTGACCTTCCACAAGACGGAGCCGCAGCCGCAGCTCGACGGCCGGTCGCACGACCTGCCGCAGGGCCGCGTGCTCGGCGGCGGCTCGACCGTCAACGCCATGGTCTACATGCGCGGCCGCCGCTCGGACTACGACGCGTGGAACCGCATGGCGAAGGCCGGCCCCAACGGCATCGGCTGGGGCTGGGACGACATCCTGCCCCACTACCGCCGGCAGGAGGGCAACCAGTCGCTCGCCGGCCCTGCCCATGGCACGGATGGGCCGTTGAAGGTTTCCAATCCGCGCCACATCGCCGAAATCTCGAATGTCTTCGTCAAGACGCTGCAGGAGATGGGCCTGCCGCTGCGCAACGATTTCAACGACGGCACGCAGGCTGGCGTCGGCTACATGCAGACGACGATCGGCGGCGCCCGCCGCTGCGGCGCGGTCGAGGCCTTTATCGAGCCCCTGGCCGCCGATCCGAAGCTCACAATCCTGACCGGCGTACGCGTCCTGCGCCTCCTCATAGAGGGCGGCAAGGCTGCAGGCGTCGAGATCGCCGAAGGCAGCCGGATCAGGACGCTCCATGCGGCAAACGAGGTCATCCTCACCGCCGGCGCCTTCGGCACGCCGAAAATCCTGATGCTCTCGGGCATCGGTCCCGCGCACGAGCTGCGCCGCCACGGCATTGCGGTCGAGGCGGACCTTGCCGGCGTCGGCGAGAACCTGATGGACCACCACGAGGTTCCGCTGGTCGCCGCCACCCACGAGAAGCTCGGCTATTATGGCGAGGATCGCGGCCTGTGCATGCTTCGCAACGGCCTGCAATACATGCTGTTCGGCTCCGGCCCCGTCTCGACGAACGGCTGCGAGGCCTGCGCCTTCATCAACCCGCTCGACCCCGCAGGCGAACCGATGATCCAGTTCTACTGCGTTCCGACCGTCTATCTCGACCGCGATGTCATGGGCGTCGCGCCGACGGACGGCGTCACGCTCAATTCCTGCTTGTTGCAGCCGAAGGCGCGCGGCACGGTGCGCCTGCGCTCGGCCGACCCCACCGATCTGCCGATGATCAATTCCAACTATCTCGGCCATGAGGACGACATCCGTCACGAGATCGCCGGGCTGCGCTTTGCGCGCGCGGTGCTGCAGACCGGGCCCATGGCCAAGGTGGTCAAGGGCGAGATCTTCCCCGGCGAGGGCTTCCGCTCCGATGCCGAGCTGCTTGCCCATTGCAAGCGCACGGTCAAGACCAACTACCACCCCTGCGGCACCGCCCGCATGGGCGCCGAGGACGATCCGCTCGCCGTGCTGACGCCGAACCTGCGCGTCAAGGGCATCGAGGGCCTGCGCGTCTTCGACGTTTCCATGATGCCCCGTATCGTCAGCGGAAACACCAACGCGCCCGCCATGGCGGTCGCAGATCGCGGCGTGGACATCATGATGGGTGCAGCATGACAGAAACCGGCATTCACGACGGCGTCTACGCCGTGCTCTTCGCCCTGTTCGACGCCCAGGAAGCGCTCGATCACGACGCGATGAAAGCGCAGGTCGATTACTGCGTCGAAACGGGCTGTCACGGCATCACCGTGCTGGGGCTGGCGACCGAGGTGCTGAAGCTCACCTTCACCGAGCGTTGCGCGCTCATCGAAACGACGGCACGCGCCAATGGCGGCCGCCTGCCATTCTCGGTGACCGTCGCCGGCAATTCGGTGGGCGAGCAGGTGGAGCTCGCGACCTGCGCGGCGGCGGCCGGCGCGGACTGGCTCATCCTCCAGCCCCCGATGGTCGGCAGTTATGGCGCGGATGTCTATCTCGACTTCTTCGCGCGGGTGGCGACATCGACCGCGCTGCCCGTCGCCGTGCAGAACGCGCCGCAATATCTCGGCCGCGCCCTTTCCGGCGAGGATCTCGTACGCCTGAAGCAACGGGCCCCCAATCTTGCCGCCGTGAAGGCCGAGGACGCGGCGCTCGGCCTTGCCCGCATCATCGACGTGGCGGGCGACAGCCTTGCGGTTGTCGGCGGGCGGGGCGGGCTGGAAATGACCGATGCCCTGCGCATCGGCTGCCGGGGCTTCGTGCTGGCACCCGACATCGCCCCGGTCGCGGCGCGTATCCTCGACCTGTGGCGGGCCGGCCGCCATGCCGAGGCAGAAGCGCTCTACGCGGCCGCACTGCCCGCGGCGACCTTCGTCATGCAGTCGCTCGAACATCTCGTTACCTATGGCAAGCGCATCTTCGGCGAGAATGCCGGCATCGCGATCCACGACCGCGCGCCCTGCCTGCCCGTCCAGTCCGTCGGGCTGTCGATCGCCCGGCAATGGGCCAAAACCCTCTCCCGCCTGCAACAGGAGCAGCCATGAGCGGCATCGTCCACTCGGGACGCCGAAACCTTTTCCGTTTCTCTCAACAAACGCGCCATTGAAACCCGCGATATCTGACGCTATATTGCGTCATAATGAATGGCAAAATCGGAAGGATATCGCCATGGGTCTTGCCCAATATGCCGACGGCGGGCTCTTCATGCCGCGCAAGATCGCCGATGCCCTGCGCACGACCAGCGAGGAGATCGCGCGGACGGCCGGGCTGGGAAAGGACGCCGTCCAGCGCAAGGACCGTGTCCGTTCCGACAAGACGCAGCGGCGCCTGCGCGAGATGATCGAGATCGTCAACAAGGTCGAGCCCCGCTTCGGCTCGGCGCTGATGGCCTATGCCTGGTATCGCTCGGAACCGCTTCCCGGCTTTTCCGGCCAGACCGCCATGCAGCTGGTCAGAAGCGGGCGCGCGGACGACGTGCTCGACTATATCGACGCTGTTGACGCCGGCATCCACGCATAGTCCGGCAGATGCGCTATCAGGGAAAGCTGTACCGGGCGCTGAACCCGGTCTATGCCCGCGAGCCGCTGTCCGGGCGCGGCGCCGAGCTCTATGGCGGCCGGTTCAACCCGAAGGGCATGCCCGCGCTCTACACGTCGCTGTCGATCATCACGGCGCTGCGGGAAGCGAACCAGGTCGGCAACCTGCAGCCGACCACCCTCGTTTCCTATGACGCCGATATCGCGCGGGTTTTCGACTGCCGCGATCCGGAAGCGTTGCGTGCGCAGGACATGGATGCGACGGCGCTCGCCGATCCGGCCTGGCGCGACCGGATGCGGGCATCCGGCGCCTCCCGAACGCAGGAATTTGCACGCAGGCTTTCGGCCGCCGGCTATCACGGACTGCTCGTGCCGAGCTTCGCGCCGGCTGCCATGGACGATGACCTGAACCTCGTCCTGTGGACATGGGGCGACGCCACGCCCAGCCGCCTTGTCCTGATCGACGACGAAAACCGGTTGTCGCGATAGCAGGCAGCGCCACCAACGGCCATCGGCAGGCAACCTTATGCCTGCCGGCAGGAAGGGCGGACCGGGCCCGTGTCACGCCGTCATTGCGGCCCGGTGAGCGAAAACAGGACGAACTGCGTTGCAGGCATCTCCTTCTTCGTCTTGTCCGTCACGGCCAGGTAGAGCGTGTCCGAGATCCGGGCGAGCCCCTCGAAATTGTCGTTCAGCAGTGCATTCGATCCTGCATCGAGATCGATTGCCGTGCAGGTCTCGCCCGTGCACCCCTCAGGATCGACGATGCGCAGGCGTCCGGCGGTCGGCCCGCCCTTGCTCTCGCGGGTGCGCTCGAGCACCAGCAGCTGGCCGCCGGGCATCGTCTCGATGGCCTTCAGGTTGCTGCGCTTCGGCTGGAAGGTCGCGAACGTCCAGCGCCCGCCATCAAGGCCGTAGATCGTATGGGCGTCACCCGGCTGGCCCTGCATGGCCTCCTCCGGGGCTGTGACGATGCCGTGGTCCTGCGTGGCGGCCACGGCTTCCAGCCGGCTGTTCGGCTCGTTGTACCGTGCTGCGTCCGACAGCGCATCCGGCAGCGGCACGGCGGCGATTGCCGTGCCGTCCGGCTTGAAGCGATGGATGGCGGGGCCATCCTCGAAGGCGATGAGAAGCTCGCCGTCGGACGGCGTGCCGTTGTCGCCATTGACGACGGCGAGCCCCTCGGCATTGACGAAGGCGGGCGTCGTGCCGGTGGCCAGCCGGACGGAGAACACCGCCTCCATGCCGGCGATCCTGCCACCTTCGATCTCCACCCGGAAATGATGCAGCACGCCATCATCCGAAACCGCATAGAGCAGCTTGTCGTCGGCATCCCAGGCAAGCCCGGACAATTCGCTGATGTTGCGGCCGTCCGGCCCGGTAGCGGCAGCCGTCCTGCCGTCGAGCACGGTCAGCGCAAAGGACGCCGGCTGCGCGAAGGCGACGGACGCCGGCACGAAGGCAGAGCCGCACAAAAGCAGCACTTTCAGCATTTTCTCGATCATCATCTCTCACTCACTCCTATTCATTGTGTAACCGGCGCAGGACATCATGGCCGGGCAGGCTGCCAAGCTTGCGCAGCGCCGGCAGGAACTTGTTGTGCCGGGTGCCGGGATTGAGCAACGCCGTGCCGACGCAGTATTTCGAGCACCGTTTGGTCGGGTGCTGGTGCAGCGCCCTGAGGATGCCATCGGCAACGCCGTTGCCGTTGGCCGATTTCGTCTCGAGGATGAACAGGCTCTCATCGACCGCGTGCCGCGCATCCGGTGTGTAGAACTGCAGGCCGCAATCGATGGTCATGCGCTCGCCACCCTGCTTGGCGACCAGCGTCATGCGCCGGTAGCGCATGTCGATGACGCGCGTGAGCGTGTGGGGAAAGGGTTGCCCGTATTGAGCCCGGTACACGTCGTCGATATAGGCAAGCGCCGTCTTGTCGAGCATGCCGAAGGTTCCCGGATCCCGGTTGAGCCGCTTCTTGACGGTGATGCCGCGCCTGTCCTTCAGCTTGACCTCGAGAAAGCACAGGCCGGCCTCGGCGTAGCGGCGGAGCCGGACCTTTGCACGCCGGCGCCGGCCCTGATGGTGGTCGAAATAGCTGCGGCGGCCGGCATCGTCGAAATAGCAGGTCTCGTAGGTGAAGGCCCGCAGACCGTCGATTTCCAGCATGTCGAAAGCCTCGGCCAAGGCGCCGGCGGCGTGCTTGAGCACGGTTGCATCGACGACATATTTGTTGTCCAGCCGCTCCAGCATCGCCGCCTTGCCGTTCAGCGCAGCCAGGCTGATGGGTTGGAAACCGTGCTGCAACCAGTCGTCAGTGTTTGCGATAATAGACATTGAGCTTCGCCATTTCGGTGATGTAGTCGAGTTGAAGGACCTGGTAGGACAGCACGTCGACGCCGAGCCGCCGGGACAGTTCCGCCCGCATGGCCGCGGGATCCGCGAGCAGCGCATGGTGGATCTTGTCGAGCGAGATCTTCGTGCCGCTGACCGACTGGAGCATCTTCGGATGGTCGACGACATAGGCGCCGACCAGCACGAACAGCACCGTGACGGCCACGAACGGGATCGTCGTTCCCTGCACGGACGAAATGACCGCGATGGCGACGCTGCCGAAGAAATAGGTCATCTCGGTCTTGCTGAGCGGTTCGGAACGCAGCGTGAAAAGCGCCAGGATCGCAAACAGCCCGAAGCCGGCCGCCACGCCGAAATCGACGACGGAAAGCACGGTCAGGACCGCGAAGACGAAGATGTTGAAGAGCGCTGCCGCCGTGACGAGTTCCTTGTCGCGGTAGCGCCGGTAGTACATGCCGAACATCAGGACGGACATGCCGGCAAGATCGATGCCGAAGCGCACGAATTCCATCACGAAAAGGGTCTGCAGCATCTGGGGAGTCATCACGGCCTCCCCTTGCAAACGCCGAGAACGGGCGCAAACGAACCTGACGGCAAGCCCCGCGGGCATGCCGGTCGACGAGGGATCAACATATTCCACCTCCTGAACTTTCCGCCGCCATGGCGGTGACCTCAGGAAGAACGGAAGCGAGCGGGCTCTATTCCCTCGGCGATGAAAATTTATGAGCCGGATAAAAAGAAGCGCGTTTCCGCCGTCTCGGCCGTTCGATGTCCAGCCCCCGTGGAGAGCGGCTGTGTGGGTCGCGATCCGCAGCCGCCCTGATATCGTCCCCTCGTTGCCTCCAGTGCCTCGGGAACATGAGAGGTGCCGTTTCCGTTCCGCCTCGAAGAAGCGAGGAACGCATGAACCGAACCCACATCCTGCATGCCCTTGTCGCCGTCGCGGTCCTTCTCGCCGGCTGGCTGATCTACCGGACGCTGAGCCAATATTCATGGCAGGATATTTCAGGTTCCGTCGCCGCCATTCCCGCGGCAAGCTTCGGCCTGGCACTCGTTTTCGCGGCCTGCTCCTATCTCTGCCTGACGCTCTTCGACTTCCTGGCGCTGCACTATGTCGGCAAGCCGCTCTCCTATCCGCGCGCGGCGCTCGCCTCGTTCACCAGCCTCGCCATCGGCCATAATGTCGGTGTCGCCGCGCTCTCCAGTGGCGCGGTGCGCTACCGTTTCTATTCCCGCTGGGGCCTCGACGGGGAGGAGATCGCCAAGCTGATCGTCTTCTGCGGCGTGACGGTCGGCCTCGGCCTCGTCACGCTGGCCGGGCTTTGTCTTATCCTGCTTCCCGGCACCGCCGGCAGGATCGCGGGGCTCGGCACGGCCGCATCCGTTACCCTCGGTATCGCCTGCCTTGTGCTCGGTGCGACCTATCTTGCGCTTGCCGTCTTCGTGCGCGGCGAGCTGAAGGTGAAAGGCTGGCGCTTCGCCTTGCCGACGGCGCGCCTCGCCGGCTCGCAGATCCTGGTCGGGACCTTGAACTTCGCCTGCGTGGCCGCCTGCCTGCACCAGTTGCTGGGCGGCAAGGCGGGCTACATGGAAACGACGGCCGCCTATGTGGTCGGCAACCTGACGGCACTCATCAGCCATGTGCCGGGAGGGCTTGGCGTGCTGGAGGCGACGATCGCCTTTCTTTTGGGAGGGTCTGCATCGATCGGCGCGCTGATCGCCTTTCGTGTCGTCTATTTCTTCATCCCGCTGCCGCTGGGGCTGGTCTCGCTGCTCGCCAGCGAGGCCTTGCTGGGATCGAACGGCGATGCGGGCCTGCGTGAAAACCCGAACTGACGGCCAAGGAATGCCCGGGCCGCATCCCGCCAGGCAGGAAGCGGCCACCACGGCGCGACCGGATCGACGAGCCCGGTGCCGGCGACCGGCTCGATGGCACCCCTGCCCCCGGCATCCCGGAACGGCCGCAGCCCGCGCCCGCGCGTGTTGAAGGCGTCGATGGTCCTGCCCAGAAATCCCTCCGCATCCACCACCGCTCCGAACAGCGCCGGGTCGGCATCGAGGTGCTCGGCCAGCAACCGGTCGCGCAAGCCGACGATGGCCTTGCGCTCTCCTTGTGTGCGTGCCTCGATCGCGACGTCGAGCTCTGTGTCCAGCCCTTCGCTGCGCTGGTTGAGGTTCGAGGAGCCGATGCGCAGGAAGACATCGTCCACGATGACGAGCTTGGAGTGGACGACGATCTCCTGCTCCATGCCGCCGGGCCTCGGCACGACCGGATAGAAGGCACGCATGCGGCCGTGCCTGTCGCACCGGCCGAGGCGGCGGATCAACCGGTCGCGATTGGCGCCGAGCACGAGGCGCTCAATGGTGCCGTGGGAACTCAGCGTCGAGATCACGACGACCTCCGGCCCGTCCGGTTCGGCGAGCTTTTCACACAGCACGTCGCAAATCCTCTTCGAGGCGAAGTACTGGCTTTCGATATAGATGTGCCGCCGCGCGGCCCTGAGGGCGGCCACGGTCAGGTCCATCGCCTCCGTAGAGGCCTCCCGCCCGCGGATCGCCGGCTCCGTACGGGCGAAGGCGACGTCCACCCCGGCCATGTCGGGCGCAAGGCCATCGAGCGAGACTTCAGCCGCAGCCCTGTTGGGCGGCACCGCCTCGTCGGTGGCGAACAGCCAGCGCCGGCGCGCGATATCGCCGGCGAGCCGCGCCACATCCCCCTCAAGCGCCACCTGCATGTCATGCACCGGCTCGTAGGGTTCGCCCGAGGGCATGATCCGGCGGGGATCGTCGATACGGTGCTCGTTCGTGTCCCAGCGCTTGGCGGTGAGGTCGATGCCGCCGACGAAGGCGACGCGGTCGTCCACCACCACGAATTTCTGGTGATGGGAACCGCGGACCGGATGGCGGTTGTCGAAGGCGAGCCGGATGCGCGGATGGGAGGACCAGCGGCGCTTGCGGAACATCTTCAGCGACTTGCCGGAATAGATAGGCCCCATGGCCCAGACCAGCACGCGGATGGTGAGGTCCGGACGCTCCGTAACCAGATCGCGCAGGAAGGTGCCGAGGCTCGGTGATTGCGGCTCGTCGGGCCGGATCGGGATATCCGGATTGAAGTCCCAGCCGACGATCCAGACCTCCTTCCGCGCCTGCCGCAGGATACCTTCCAGCAGCCGGAAGTAGGCGTCGCCATCGACGAGAACCTTCAACCGGTCGGCCCTTCCCACCCGCCAGGCATTCACGCCAGGCCGGATGATGGGGGACGGCGCGCTGATGTTTGCAACGCGCACCGGGGAACTGTCGTTTCGCACTCTCTGCCGCCTCGTCTGGTGATATCACGCATCCTGCGCGGAAATTCGCGGAAACGGTTTTGGTTCCCTCCCGTGCAGAGCGTCACTACCGGATGGACACGCCGCCATGGGCTTCAGCAGGCCGCATGCTGCTTCAGCCAGGCATCCAGCCGGATCGTCACCGCCGCGATGACGAGGAACGCCAGCGTGATCAGGCCGAAGCTGACGACAAGGCTCGTCGCCTGGGCGAGGAACCCGAGCAGGGCCGGGCCCAGCAGCAGGCCGCTGTAGCCCATGGTGGTGACGATGGAGATCGCCCTGCCGGCCGCGTCGGCACCGACATTGCCGGCACGCGCGAACACGGCCGGCACCATGTTCGCGACCCCGAAGCCGCAGAGGACAAGGGCGGCAAGGCAGAGGACGACGCTGTCGGCAAACAGCAGAATGGCGACAGACAGCGCGCAGAGGAGGCCGCCGGTCCTGATCAGGGCCACATGGCCCACGCGCCGGGTCACCGCATCCCCGACAAGGCGGCCGCCCGCCATGGCCGCGGCGAAAAGGGCGAAGGCATAGGCCCCGTGGCTGTCCGACGCGCCGAGAATGTCGATCATGTAGATCGCGGTCCAGTCCATCATGCCGCCTTCCGCAAGCAGCGCCAGGAACGCGATGGCGCCGAGAAGCAGGATGAGGGGTCGCTGCGCGGCGTCGAGCGAGGCGTACCTTGTCGGCAGAGCTTCCGAAGAGAGGCCCGGGACAGCATGGGCGGCTTTCCTCGCCGTCATCCGGGCGGACAGGGCGAGGAGCATGACGAGAAGGCCGGCAGCCCCGAGGCAGACCTGCAGGTTGCCGCCATGGCCGATCAGCTGCCCCACCAGGAAGGCGCCCGCAAGATTGCCGATGCTGAAAAGGGCGTGGAACGACGACATCATGTGACGCCCGGTCTCCCGCTCCGCCCGGGATGCTTCCGTGTTCATCGCCACGTCGAGCGTTCCGAAAGCCGCCCCGGTGACAAAGACGACTGCGCCGAGAGCGATGGGACTGTCGATCAACGGAATGACGAGGAAGGAGGCGCCGAACAGCAGGCTGCCGCACAGGCTCAGTATCCGGCTGCTGATCACCCGGTCGATATAGCGGCCGATAGCGATCATCAGCACGATGGCGCCGAAGGCGAAGCACAAGAGGACCAGCCCGAGCTGCCCCTTGTCGAGCCCGACGCCGGCGGCAAGCAGCGGAAGGCTGGACGCCCACGCGCCAATGCCGATGCCGGCCGCAAGGAAGAACAGGCTGCAATGCAGCCGGCTCGACCCCGAAGGCGCTTTCACTGCGATTGAATTGCCCGCCATTTCAACAAAACCACCTGTACCGTACGTTGCGCGAATGCGCTCAACCGCCCGCTGCGTTCTGCCGCACACGGGCTGCCGCCTCCGCCACGCGATCCGGCGCGAGGCGCCCGGAACCGGCAGCATCGGCAATGCCGTCGCACAGCGCATCAAGGTGCGGCCCGCCGCCCACGAGCAGCAGGTCCGCCCCCGCACCGACGGAGGCGATCGCGGTTTCGAGGAGGGAGCGGCCACGCATCGTGGCGGGAGCGTCGAGATCGTCGCTGACGATCAGGCCCTTGAACCCGAAGTCGTTGCGCAGCATCGCCATGACCGCCGGCGCGGTGCTGGCGGCATTCTGCCTGTCGAGCGCGGCGACGGGTGCCGGCCCCGTCATGATCGCCCGCGTCCCGGCTTCGATGGCGGCCGTGAACGGCAGGGCATTGTGAAAAAGGCGATCACGCGGCGTGTGAAGGGAGACATCCACGAGCGCCGGGTCGCCGTCCAGGGCATTGAACCCGGGGAAATGCTTCGTCACCGCGGTGATGCCAGCGCTCTGGACGCCTTTCACGAAGGCCGACACCAGCCGGGCAACGGCCTGCGGATAGCTGCCCATCGTGCGGCCGCGCAGCCAGGCGTTCTGCCCGTCGAGGACATCGGCGATGGGCGCCAGGAACATCGAAACCCCGAGCGTGCGGGAGGCGGCGGCCGTTGCCCTGCACCGTTCGGCGAGCGCCGCGTCGCCAAGCGCATGCGCTTCGTCGAGCGAGGGAAGCGGCGGAACCAGCCCCTGCAGCCGCTGGATGCCGCCCAGTTCCTGGTCCACGGCAACGATCAAGCCGGGAGTTACGGCCTTCAGCCGCGCGACGGCGGCGCGGAAGCTATCCGGCGTCTCGCGCGCCAGCCGCTCGGCCGACATGCGCCGCGCGACATATTCCGCCCGCGTCTCGCCGATCAGGACGGAACAGCCGCCCTTTTCCAGGAAGGGCGCCATGACATCCATGATGTCGAGCGTATCGAAGGCGGGCAGAAGGATCGCCCGGGCGTCCTCATCCGGTGAAAAGCGCATGGTCATCTCCGTAAACCGTCAGACTGTCTCGACATCGACGCCGGCCTCGCGGATGGCCTTTAGGATGGCGGTATCCCGGCTGCTGGTGAAAAGCGCCGATACCGCCGAGACGGGCGCCACTTCATAGGTCGCCGCCTGGCCGAGCTTATCCGCCGTCGCCAGGAGCAGGGTCTTGTTCGCGGCCCGGATCATCGCCGACTTCAGGTGGGCGTCCTCGAAATCGTCCGCGCGGAGCGTCAGGCCGTGATCGACGCCGCAGGTGCCGAGAACACAATAGTCGACCCGCAGCGCCCGGATCGCGTCGATCGCGCCGGCGCCGGTCGCGCTGCGCGTCAGCCGGCCCAGGCGGCCGCCGAGCATGACCACCTCGGCGAGCGGATGATCGAGCGCGGCAGCGGCGACGTCGACCGCGGTCGTGATGATGCGCAGGGACAGCGCCGGCGAGAGCGAGCGCACGAAACGGACGACCGTCGTGCTCGAATCCACCAGCAGCGTCGCCCCGTCGGGTATCGTCGCGGCCGCGGCGCGGCCGATCGACTGCTTTTCCTCCGCGTGCAGCGTCTCGCGCCGGTGGAAATCGAGAGCCGGCGTGACGAGCCGCGCCGCGCCGCCGTGAAAGCGCTGCACCAGCCCCGCATCCGAAAGGTCGCGCAGGTCGCGGCGGATCGAATCCTCCGACACGCCGAACTCCTGCGCCAGCCCGGCCGCAAGGACCCGGCCGGCCGCATTGACCTTTTCGAGAATGACGGCCTGCCGCTCCTCCGGAGAAAGCGCCGCCAGTTCCTTCCTGTCCGCGGTCATCCCGCCGTCTCCGCCTGGGGCACAAGCAGGCCGAGGGCCGTCAGGCGGGCCTCAAGCGCCTCGGCCGTGCTGAAGTGCTCGGTGTGGAAGCCAAGCGCCGCTGCCGCGGCAATGTTCGCCGGATTGTCGTCGATGAAGATGCATTGCTCGGCGCGCACGCCCGCCCGCTCCAGATAGCGCTCGAAGATGGGCGCATGCGGCTTTATGAGCTTCTCCCGTCCGGAGACGACGAGCACATCGAACGCATCGAGGAAGGGAAAGATCGCCTGCGCCCGCGGGAAGGTCTCCGCCGACCAGTTCGAGATCGCGTGCACGGGAACGCCGTCCGCCTTCAGCCGTCCCAGAATGCCGGCGGTCCCCGGCACCTCGCCGCCCAGCATCTCGTGCCAGCGCAGCCAGTAGGCCTCGATCAGATCGGCCCGTTCAGGATGGCACTGCACGAGTTCGGCTATGCCCTCGGCAAACGGCCGCCCGGCATCGAACGCCTCGTTCCACGCCGGAGTGCAGACCTCCGCCAGGAAGGCCGAAACCGCCGCCTCGTCCGGCAGGATCTGGCGATAAAGATAGGCGGGATTCCAGTCGATCAGCACGCCGCCGATATCGAAGACCACAATGCTTGGATTCATTTCACTTGCCTTTTTGTGCATGCATTGATTCCAATCATGCACAAACATGCAAATATATGCAATAAAAAGCAGAACCTATTGACGCAAAAAATCGGCAGCGCGTTCGCCGATCATGATGCAGACAGAATTCGGATTGCCGGAGATCAGCGTCGGCATGACCGAGGCATCGGCAACACGAAGCCGCTCGATGCCGTGCACGCGCAGCTTCGGATCGACCACGGCCCGGTCGTCCTCGCCCATCCGGCAGGTCCCGGCGGGGTGCAGGGCCGCATGGGCGTCCTTGACGCAGAAGGCACGGATCTCCTCGCGGGTCCTGAGGGATGGCACCGGCGTATGGCGCGCCGTCACGAATTTCGCGATGGCCGGCTGCGCCATGATGTCGAGGGCCGCCATCGTGCCGTCGGTGATGGCTTCGAGATCGTAGGGATCGGAGAAATAGCGCGGCGCCACGCGCGGATTTGCCGCCGGATCGGCACTCTGAAGCGTGACCTCCCCTCGCGAGCGCGGCCGGATCTGCCCCAGATTGACCGTGCAGCCATTGCCGCCCGGCACGGCATCGACGCCCTCCTCAATGCCGGCGCCGACCACCATGAAATACTGGATGTCGGGCGTCGCCTCGCTCCTGTTGCCCCACCAGAACGCACCGCCCTCGATGAGGTTGGACGAAGCGGGACCGTTACGAAAGAGCGCGTAGTTCAGGCCGGCAAGGGCCTTCCAGTGCAGCTTCTTGTACTTGTCGTAGCTGTGCGGGCCATTCAGCTGGTAGACCAGCGAGATCTCGATATGGTCCTGGAGGTTCTGGCCGACGCCCGGCAGGTCGGCATGGACGTTGATGCCGTGCCGTTCGATCTCACCCGCCGGGCCGATGCCCGACAGCATCAACAGCTTCGGCGTCGCGATCGCCCCTGTGGAGACGACCACTTCCTGATCGGCGCGGTAGACGACCTTGCGTTTGCCCCTGGCGCATTCGACACCGACCGCCCTGCCCTTCTCGATGAGGATACGGGTGACCGTCGTTCCCGTCTCGATGTGCAGGTTGCCGCGCTTGCGGGCCGGGCCCAGATAGGCGACGGCGGCCGAGCTGCGGCGGCCATTGCGCGCCGTGACCTGGTAGAGCCCGCAGCCCGCCGGATCGCCGGAATTGAAGTCCGGATTGTAGGGCAGCCCCGCCTGCTGGCAGGCCTGCAGCCAGGCGCGGGTCAGCGGATGGATGTAATCGATATCGGAGACGCCGAGCGGTCCGCCGACGCCATGGGCCTCGTTGCAGAAGCGGTTGTTGTCCTCGGCGCGCTTGAAATACGGCAGGACATCGGCATAGCCCCAGCCCTCCGCGCCGAGGCGCGCCCATTGCTCGTAGTCGTCGGGCACGCCGCGGATATAGATCATCGCATTGACCGAGCTGCCGCCGCCAAGCACCCGGGCCTGCACCATGGTCGGCGTTTCCGTCCGCTCCTGCTCGGCCATCGGCTCCCAGGGGATGCGCTTCAGGAGATCGCCCTGCGCGGTCTTGTAGTAGGCGCCGGGAATGTGGATGTAGGGGCTGAGGTCGCGCGGCCCCTCCTCGATGAGGAGAACGCGCACGGCGGGATCCTCCGAGAGACGCGCGGCCACCACGCAGCCCGTCGAGCCGCCGCCGACCACGATATAGTCGAACGTGTCGACCTCGTCCGGATGCCGGGGAAAAATCCCGAAACGGGCCGATCCCATGTCGCGAAGTGCCATCACTTTCCCTTTCCAATGGCGCTGCCGGCCTTGATGGCGAGGGCAGCGATGGTGAGTGCCGGATTGACGGCGGCCGAGGTCGGCAACACGGAGGCATCCGTGATGTAGAGGTTCTCGACATCGTGGCTGCGGCAATCGAGATCGACGACCGAACTTTGCGGATCATGCCCCATGCGCGCCGTGCCGCATTGATGCGATGTCGTCTTGCGGCCGAAGGTGTGCGTCAGCACGATCGGGAACCCCGCCTTGCGCATGACGGCGCGGGTTTTCGCGATCAGCGCCTCATGCGCCCGCATGTTGGAGCGGATCCAGTGCATGACGATGCGATCGTCGCGCACCATGACCCGGCTTTCCGGATTGGGCAGGTCCTCGCTCGTCAGGAACCAGCCATAGGCATGACGCGCCACCAGCCTTGCAAACCAGGCCGGCGCCGGCATCGGCAGGTTGGCCTTGAGGATATTGCCGGTGATGTGGCCGAGGAGCTGGACATTGCCGAGCGGGAAACCGTACTCGTTGTCCTCGTTGTAGAAATCGTTGAAGGCGATGGTCTTCTGGTAGACGCAGCTGTTGGCGGCGAAGGGACGGACCGTCAGCATCGCCGTCGTGTTGTGGTTCATGAAATTGCGCCCGAGCTGGTCCGAACTGTTGCCGAGACCGGCCGGATGGACCCCATTGGCCGAGCGCAGGAGAAGCGCAGCGGACTGGACCGCGCCGGCGGCAACGGCGAAGCGGCCGGCGGAAATGCGATGCTCCACGCCGTCCTTCCTGTAGACGGCCGCGGTGACGCGGCGCCCGGTCCCGTCCGTTTCGAGGCGCATGACGCTGGCACCGGTCACGAGGCTGACATTGGGATGGGCAAGCGCGCTGGCAAGCGGCCCTACCTCCGCATCGATCTTTCCCGTTCCGGTGTTCGGAAACGCATCCCACCCCGTCGGCGCCCGTTTCAGCCAGGCGTCGAGATCGATCGACAGCGGAAGGGAGGCCGGATGGATGCCCGCCTTCTCCAGCCGGCGGCGCACGGCGGCGATCGCCGGCTCGTCGGGAACCGGCGGGTAGGAATAGGGTCTTTCATGCCGCGGCTCCGTCGGATCGTCCGTGGTCGAGCCGCGCACCCTGAAAATGTGCTCGGCCGCGTCATACCAGGGCGACAGGTCCTCGTAGGACATCGGCCAGCCGGGAGACGCGCCGTCCATATGCGGCCGCGGCGCAAAATCCTCGCGGCGGTACCGGTACATGACCGCGCCGAAGAACTTCGAATTGCCGCCGACATAATAGTAGTTGCCCGGCAGGAAGCTCTCGCCGTCCGTTCCCAGCCATTCCTCCGAGGACCGGTAGAAGCCCTTCTGGAAGATGGCGACATCGTCTCGCGCCTCTGGACTGTCCTTCAGATGCACGCCCCGTTCGAGAATGACGATCTTGAGGCCCGAAGGCGCTAGGCTGTGCGCCAGGGAGGCTCCGCCGACGCCGGAGCCGATGATGACGATGTCTGCCGTCTCGGTCATGAGAAGTCTTTCAGTCGATGCGCGTTTCGGTTTCGCTGTCGAAGAGCACGATCTTGGACGTATCGACCGCCAGCGCGGCCTCCCGGCCCGCATGGGCCTGGCGCGGCGGAAGGCGGGCGGTCACCTCGACGCCGCCGAGCTGGAAGACGGCGAGCGTATCCGGCCCTGTCGGCTCGACGACGTCGAAATCGACGGTCAGCGCGGGTGCGGCACTCGTCGTGGCGATCGAGAAATTCTCCGGGCGAATGCCGACCAGCACCTTTCGGCCCGCATAGCGGCGAAGCGCCTCCGCGGAGAGGGAAATGCCCGCGACGCGCGCCGCCGGCCGCCGGGCGATGTCGATGACGGCCGCCGCCGTTGACCCCTCGGCCTCCAGAACCGCCGGCACGATGTTCATGGCCGGCGAACCGACGAAGCGCGCGACATAGACATTGGCCGGCCGGTCGTAGACGGCCTGCGGCTCGTCGAGCTGCTGCACCACGCCGTCCTTCATCACGGCGACGCGGGTCGCGAGCGTCATCGCCTCGATCTGGTCATGCGTGACATAGACGATCGTTGTGCCGAGGCGGGCATGCAGACGCTTGATCTCGGTGCGCATGTCGACGCGTAGTTTCGCGTCGAGGTTCGACAGCGGCTCGTCGAACAGGAAGAGTTTCGGCTCGCGCACGATCGCCCGCCCCATGGCGACGCGCTGGCGCTGGCCGCCGGAAAGCTGCGAGGGCTTGCGGTCGAGAAGGTGGGTGATCTGCAGGAGATCCGACGCGGTCTTCACGGCCCTGTTGCGGTCGGCCTGGGCGATCCGGCGGATCTTCATGCCGAATTCGATGTTCTGCCGCACGGTCATCGTCGGATAGAGCGCATAGGACTGGAACACCATGGCGATGTCCCGGTCCTTCGGCGAGAGGTCGTTGACGGTCTTCCCGGCGATGCGGATCTCGCCGCCGGTAATGGTCTCCAGCCCGGCGATCATGTTGAGCAGCGTGGACTTGCCGCAGCCGGAGGGGCCGAGCAGCACGAGGAAGTCGCCGGTTCCGATGGAGATCGACACCTCCTTCAGGACCTCGAGATGGCCATAGGCCTTGCGGACGCGATCGATTTCGAGAGTGGACATGGCTTCAGCCTTTCACGGCGCCGGCCGTCAGCCCGCGGACGAAATAGCGGCCCGCGACGATGTAGACGACCAGGGTTGGGATGGCGGCGATCATGGCGGCGGCCATGTCGACATTGTACTGCTTGCGGCCGGTGGTCACGTTGACGATGTTGTTGAGCGCCACCGTGATGGGACTGCTGGAGCCGGACGTGAACGAGACGCCGAACAGGAAATCGTTCCAGATCTGCGTGAATTGCCAGATGCAGGAGACGACGATGATCGGGATGGAGGTCGGCAGGATGACGCTCCAGAAGATGCGGAAGAAGCCCGCGCCATCGACCATCGCCGCCTTGGTCAGCTCATCCGGCAGCGACACGAAGTAATTGCGGAAGAACAGCGTCGTGAAGCAGATGCCATAGGAGGCATGCACGGCGACGAGGCCGGGAATGGAACCGGCAAGCCCCAGAAGGCCGAGCGTGCGGGCCATGGGGATAAGGATCGCCTGGTAGGGCAGGAAGCAGCCGAACAGCAGGAGGCCGAAGACGAAATTCGCGCCGGGAAACCTCCATTTCGTGAGGATGTAGCCATTGATCGCGCCGATGCCGGTCGAGAGCGCCACCGCCGGGATCACCATCAGCAGCGAGTTGACGAAATAGGGTTTCAGGCCGGTGCATTCCGTGCCGATGCAGGCCTCGGACCACGCCGCGCGCCAGGCATCGAGCGTCACCACCTTGGGCACGCCGATGAACGAGCCGCCATAGATCTCGTCGAGGGGTTTCAGGGACGTCACGACCATGACCCAGAGGGGCATGAGGTAGAGGAGCGCGACGACGACGAGGCAGCCGTAGACGAAGAGACGGCCGAGCCGCGCCTTGCCGGATTGGGAAAGGGCTTCAGCCATTGTTCTCACTCCGCAGTTCGGAATAGAGGTAGGGGACGATGATGGCCGCGACGGTCATCAGCATCATCACGGCACTTGCCGCGCCGACACCCATCTGGTTGCGGCGGAAGGTGGCGGAGAACATGAAGGTCGACGGCAGCTCGGTCGCCGTGCCGGGGCCGCCATTCGTCAGCGCCAGAACCAGGTCGAAGCTCTTGATGGCGATGTAGCTCAAGAGGACGATGACGCTCAGCATGGCGGGGCGCAGCATCGGGATGATGATCTGCCGGTAGATCAGCGGAAGCGAGGCCCCTTCGATCTGCGCTGCCTTGATGACGGAATTGTCGATGCCGCGCAGGCCCGCGAGGAAGATCGCCATGGCGAAGCCGGAGGACTGCCACACGCCGGCGACGACGACGGTGTAGATCGCCATGTCGGGGCTGGTGATCCAGTCGAAGCGGAAGTCGGTCCAGCCGAGATCGTTGACGACCTTCTGCACGCCGAGACCCGGATTCATGATCCACTTCCAGGCCGTCCCCGTCACGATGAAGGAGAGCGCCATCGGGTAGAGGTAGATCGCACGGAGCGCGCCTTCCGCCCGGATGTTCTGGTCGAGCAGGATGGCCATGAGCAGCCCGAGGCCCGTGGAAAGCGCAAGGAACAGCGCGGAGAAGATGAAGAGATTGGCGACGGCGGTGTGCCAGCGGGGCGTCGCCCACAGGCGGACATATTGCTCGAGGCCGACGAAATCGTAGGTCGGCACGAATTTCGACGAGGTGACGGAAATCACGCCTGTCCAGAGAATGAACAGGTAGACCGTGACGATGACGACGAGCAGGCTGGGAGCGACGACGATGCGCGGCAGCCAGCCTGCCAATCGCGATGACATGCGCGTAGAGGCGCTCATGGGTCAGCTCCGATGGCAAGGACTGTGGGAGGAGCCGGCCACGCCGGCTCCTCCGATGGGGATGCGGGTTACCGGGCGTTGTCGATGCCGGAGACCAGCATCTTGACGGCGTCCTCGGAGCTCATCTTGCCGACGAAGAACTGCGCGGCCACATCGCTGAAGACGGAGGCGAATTCCGGCTTTGCGGCAAAGCCATGGGTGATGGCGCCCTGCATGCTGCCCTTCTCGATCGCCGCCGCGCGCTCCTGGTAGCCGAGCTTGGCGCAATCGTCGAAATCGTCGACCGGCACGTCGTTGCGGGCCGGGATCGAGCCCTTGATGAGGTTGAAGCCCTTCTGGACCTTCGGGTCCATGATGGTCTCGGCCAATGCGACCTGGGCCTTCTGCACGGTCTCGTCGCTGACGGTGAACATGCCGAAGCTGTCGATGAGATACTGGAAGGCGTTGACCTCACCCGGCGTCGCGAAGCAGTAGAAGTCCTGGTTGGGCTTCAGGCCCTTGGCAAGGAATTCGCCCTTCGCCCAGTCGCCCATGAACTGCATGGCGGCCTCGCCATTGATGACCATGCCGGTGGCGACAGCCCAGTCGCGGCCGACGAAATTGTCGTCGACGAGGCCGCGGACCTCGCGCAGCATATCGAACACCTTCACCATTTCAGGGCTGCCGAGCGCCTCGGGGTCGAGATCGATCGCGGTCTTCTGATAGAATTCCGGTCCGTTGATGTCGGAGAGCAGCGCGTCGAAGATGATGCCGATCTGCCAGGGCTCGTCGCCCATCGCGACCGGGACGATGCCCTTCTCCTTGAGCGTCTTGCCGGTCTCGATCAGTTCCGCCCAGGTCTTGGGAACGGCAACGCCGGCGTCGTCGAAGAGCTTCCTGTTGGCCCAGACCCAGTTCTGGCGGTGCATGTTGATCGGCGCGGCGATGAAGGCCTCGCCCGAGGTCACGAAGGGCAGAAGCTGCGGGGCCAGCGCCTCACGCCAGCCGCCGGCGGTGGCGAGGTCGTTCAGGTCGCGCACGACGCCCTGTTCCGCCCATTGCACGCCTTCCCAGCCGAGGAACTGCATGGCGCCGGGCGGGTTGCCCGCCGTCAGGCGCGAGCGCAGCGCCTGCTGGGCATTGGCGCCGCTCATGCCGCCGACCGCCGAATCCTTCCACTCGAAGCCCTTGGCCTCGAGTTTCTTGCGGATGACGTTGAGCGCGTCGACCTCGCTCTGCGAGACCCAGTGGTGCAGCACTTCGATCTGGCCTTCCGCGTAGGCTGCGACGGGCACGAGCATGGTCGCCGCAAGCGCTGTGGCGATAAATCTGGACATGGTTTCATCCTCTCTGGTTGGGTTTTGGGCGCGGCCCCTGACGGACTCTGTGCGCGGTTGTTAAACGGGGTCTGCGGGCATCGCGTAGCCGACGTTCCGGCCGCCATATCGGCGGACACGGATATTGGCCTGCTCGGCATGGCCGGAAAAACCTTCCATCAGGCAGAGCCGCGAGCTGTAGGCGCCGATCAGGGCCGAGGCCTCGTCGGTCAGGACCTTCTGGTAGGTGCAGGTCTTCAGGAACTTCCCGACCCAGAGGCCGCCGGTATAGCGGGCGGCCTTGTTGGTCGGCAGGGTGTGGTTCGTGCCGATCACCTTGTCGCCGAAGGCGACATTGGTGCGGGCGCCGAGGAAAAGCGCGCCGTAGTTCTTCATCTTTTCGAGGAAGTAGTCCGGGTCACGGGTCATGACCTGCACATGTTCGGAGGCGACGCGGTCGCCTTCCGCCACCATTTCATCGACGGTGTCGCACAGGATGATCTCGCCGAAATCCTCCCAGGCCTTGCCGGCGACGGCCGCCGTCGGCAGGATCTGCAGAAGGCGCTCGATCTCCGCCAGCGTGTCGCGCGCCAGCTTTTCCGAATTGGTGATGAGGATCGCGGGCGAATTCACCCCGTGCTCGGCCTGGCCGAGGAGGTCGGTCGCCACCAGTTCGCCGTCGACGCTGTCGTCAGCGATGACAAGCGTTTCCGTCGGGCCGGCGAAAAGGTCGATGCCGACATGGCCGAAGAGCAGGCGCTTGGCTTCCGCCACATAGGCATTGCCGGGGCCGGCGAGCATGTCGACCGGCTCGATCGTCTCGGTGCCATAAGCCATGGCGGCAATGGCCTGCACGCCGCCGAGGCAATAGATCTCGTCCGCGCCGGCAAGCGCCTGTGCCGCCACGATCTTTTCCGCGATCCTGCCCTGGAACGGCGGGGCGCAGGTAATGATGCGCTCGCAGCCGGCGACGCGCGCCGTCAGCACCGTCATGTGGGCGGAGGCGAGCAGCGGATATTTGCCGCCCGGCACGTAACATCCGACATTCTGGATCGGCACGTTCTTGTGGCCGAGCACGACGCCCGCCAGCGTCTCGACCTCGATATCCTTCAATGCCGCCTTCTGCGCTTCGGCGAACCGGCGGATCTGGTCCTGGGCGAAATCCAGGTCCTCCCGCTCCCGCGGCGCAAGCGAATTGACGCAGTGCGCGATCTCTTCCTTCGTCAGGCGGTAGGTTTCCCGGTCGAACCCGTCGAACTGGACCGAGAGCGCGCGAACCGCCTTGTCTCCGCCGTCCCGGACCTTCGCGAGAAGGGCCTCGACCGTCCTGGTGACCGCGCTGTCGGTGCCGCCCTGCTCGATGGAGGCCTTGGCTGTTTTGATGTGGCGTATCATGACAAGTCTCTTCGTTCACGGCCGCCGTCAGCGCCGCGTTGTCAATCGTCTTGGGGGGACAAGGGAGGCGGATGCCTCCCCGCCGGGATTTTAGAGGTGCTGTTCGAGGGCGCGCATGTCCGCGTAGGCGGCCTGCTCCTTCTCGTAATAGGCCGGCGACGGGAAATCCCACCAGCCGGTGGCGAACGGGCCGGCGGCATCCCGCGAGACGATGACTTCGACGAGGGCCGGGCCGCCGCAGTCGAGCGCCGCCTTCAGGCTGCTTTCAAGGTCCTCATCCTTCTCGACCTTCCAGGCCTGGAGGCCGAAGGCCCTAGCGGAAGCGGCGATATCTGCCGAATAGGGCGCGCCATTGCCGGCGTGATGGTTGAACTCGGAGGCGATGTGGCGGCCCATGAACTTGCGCTGCCCGCCGCGGATCGACATGTAGCCCTGGTTGTTCAGGACGAGGAACACGACATTGATGCCGTTCATGACCGCCGTGCCCATTTCCGGCAGCGACATCATGAAGTCCCCGTCGCCGACGATGGCGACGACCTGCCGATCCGGGCAGGCAAGCTTGGCGCCCATCGCCGCCGGCACCGCCCAGCCCATCGGCGAATAGGAACCGGAGGTGAGGTGCGTGCGCGGCTCGTATACCGGGAAGCTCTGCTTCACCGAACCCTGCGTATTGCCGGAACCGACGACGACGATGCCGTTGCGGTCCAGGACCTTGCGCAGTGCCACCAGCGGGCGCTGCGAGGTGAAGGGCGTCTCGCGGCTGTTCTCGCGCGGCTCGACCTGGGCGCGCCAGTCGGCCTTGGCCTTCTGCACGTCGGCGAGGAAGGTCTCGCGGCGTGCCTGCATCTTCTGCGCGTCCGCATCGGAGATGAGCGACAGGATCGCCTCCAGCGTCACCTTGGCGTCGGCGACGATGCCGACCTCGGTCTCGTAGTTCTTGCCGATCTCGCGCGGGTCGAGGTCGATATGGATCAGCTTGGCCGAGGGGATCGAGAAGGAGACGCCCTTGGCATAGGACGAGGCCGACCAGTCCGTGAAGCGGCAGCCGACCGAGACGACGACGTCGGCCGAGGCGGTGATCTTGTTGCCGCAGGTCGTGCCTGTCTGGCCGACAGCGCCGATGAACAGCGCGTGATCTTCCGAAATCGCACCCTTGCCGTTCCAGGTGATGGAGACGGCCGCGCCGAGCTTTTCGGCAAGGCGCGTCAGTTCGGCCGAGGCGTTCGCCGTGATGGCGCCGCCGCCGGCGACGATGACCGGACGTTCGGCGGCAAGAAGCACCTTCAGCGCCGCCTCGACGGCCTTCGGATCCGGATAGGCGACGCCGACCGGCAGGCGCTTGCCGAGCGGATGGATGGTGACATCCGCCGCCTCGACCTGGACGTCCATCGGAACTTCGACATGGACCGGACCCGGGCGGCCCGTCATGAGTTCGCTGAAGGCGCGGTGCATGATGCTTGGGAGGACCTGCACCGAATTGGCCTGCCAGGCGCGCTTGGTCACCTGCTCGGTGATGCGCGGGAAGGCGTTGTCCTGCTGGCGCTCCAGCTCCTGCATGGTGCCGTGGCCGTGCATGTAGGTCTGGGGCGAACCGGAGACGTAGAAGAGCGAGGTGGAATCGCAATAGGCGGTCGCAAGGCCGATGATTGTGTTGGCCGCGCCCGGGCCGACCGAGGTGGAGCAGGCCATCGGCTTGCCGGAGGCGCGATAATAGCCGTCCGCCATGTGAACCGCGCTCTGCTCGTGCATCACCTGGATGAAGGGGATCTCCGAGCCTTCCTGCAGGAAGGCGTCGAACAGCGACCAGATGCCATGACCGGGCACGCCCGCCACATATTCGACGCCGTATTCCTTCAACGCTTTCGCGACGACTTGGCCACCTGTCAGTTTCATGTGATCGACCCTCTGAAATATCGTTGTCTCGTGAGCAGGAAGGGGAGCCTTCCGGCGATGGGCTTATTCTTCGGCCGAGCGGAGCGCCGCCGCAAGTTCGCAGCCATCGAAACACTGACGCGAGATGACGCACTCCAAAAGCAGTTCTGCGTCATAGTTTCCAGTCTCGCCCGCTACACCGCCGCTGGCTTGGACAATTTCTAATGGTCCCCATGCGTCCTGATCGGACAGAGCGGATGCCCGCAAAGGAAGCCATCTTTCGCAAAGTGAAGCTGGTATCGCGTCATCACGCGAACAAATTAATTCCGCCGCGCACTTCTATCGCGACACGCGCTATGGCTTTCTCAGGACACGGACAGACAAAAGAGGCATCGCCGTGCAGAACCTGAGCAGAGACCTGGCTTTCGCAGACGACTTCATTTCGGCAAAGCTGGTCGAGAACGTGGTCGACCATGACGTGGCGGACGCCATCGTTGTCAATATCAGTCCCACCCCGATGGTGACGGGCGACGAGCACCCCGCCATCGTGCCGGCATGGAAATCGACCTGGCTGAAGGGTGGCCGCATCCGCTCGGCGGAGCGGGCGGCGCTCATCAAGGTCGTCAACCCGACCAATCTCGGCGGCTGCATGTTCCGCGGCTGGGACTGGCTGGGCAACCGCATCCGCAGCTTTCCGCGCGACACGCCGCTCTATATCTCGGCGCAGGACGAGATCGGCACCGTCACGCTCGATCCGCGCGTCTTCACCAATGAGCGCGCGGCGGCCGAGGCGCCGCAGGTCTTCACGCTGAAGCTCAATCTCTGGTGGTCGCCGGGCGACACGGATTGCTTCATCCACAACGAGCACCCGTTCCTGGAAACGCACACGCAGATCCACGGGCTCGGCCGCATGCAGAAATTCAAGGCCCGCGACGCGGCGACCCTCTACGAGGACGTGGTGATGCCGATCGGCTATTCGCACGATCCCTTTTGCCGGGTGACGGGCGAGAACCAGTGGACCTATCCCTGGCATCGCTACTATGCGGACAGCGACAGCGTCTGGCTCGCCGTCGAACTGCACCCCTGACCGAGCCGTCTCAGCTCATCTGGATCATGTCGGAGCCGTCGCCGAGATACTGCAACGCCTCGCGCGGAATGCTGGGATCGTTGCGGTCCATCACCGTCAGCTCCTTGAGATGCTCGCGGCGCAACAGGCCAGGCCCCCGGTAGTGCAGCGCGACCTTCGTGGAATAGGGCTGGCGGAAGACGGTCGCGGCGATGCCGCTCGAAATGCCGAACATGAAGCGCTTGGCATTGCGCTTGACCTGCGCATAGACGCCGAAGGTCATCTCGTTCGACTGGATGCCCTCGAAATCCGCCGTGAAGAGACGGTCGGCGACGGGGAAGCAGAAGCCGTAATATTTGAAGACATATTCCGTCTTCTTCGGGTCGTCGAAACTCGGGAAGCGCTCGACATAATAGTGCTGGAGGAATTCCCTGTTGCGGTAGATGCAGAAGGCCGACCGCAGCACGAAACCCTTGTAGATCGAGGAGAACTGGTAGCGGTCGTAGACCCCGACGATGTCGTTGTGATCGGCATTGTTCTCGACGATCATGTCCGAGACGAAGCGCGAGAATTCCGGCAGCTGCCGGGCGGTCGCCATCGCGTGGAAGAAGTTGCCCTCCACCAGCGTGCGGAACTCCTCCGGATCGGCAAAGAGCATGGGGACGCTGAGGCCGAAATAGTTCGCGATGATCCTGAGATTGGCCGGCGAGGGCACATGGGCGCCCGACAGGTACTTGTTGAACTGCTGCCGGTTGACGTTGATCTTGCGGCAGACGGCCGCGACCGAACCGTGCTGCTCGCAGAGCGTCCTGAGGTTCGCCGCCAAGGCGGCCCCGTCTCGTCCCAGCTGATCCATTCCCACCCCCGCCAGCGCCCTACCTGACGCATTATGACGCTAGTTCTACTTCATATCGCTAAAGACATCAATCGCCTGCGCAATTGTGGCACCGGGGTCGAGCGGTCAAGCTCCGCAGGATGAAAGGGAGGATCCGTGGTGCAGTCCAGTGAAGCGGTCGGATGGTCCGTCATGGGGACCGGAACCATAACAACGGAGCACATGGTTGCGGCGATCCGCTCGGCCGGACAGGAACCCCTGTGGGTCGTCAGCCGCAACCGGCAATATGCGGCGCATTTCTCGCAGGACATGCACATCCCCGGCGTCGCCCTCGATGCCCGGCGCGCGCTGCAGGATCCGCGCATCGGCTTCGCCTATGTCAGCGCCGTCCGCGGCCGGCGCAAGCATTACATCCTGGCAGCGGCGGATGAGCGCAAACACGTCCTGTGCGACGGCCCGATCGCCGGCAGCAGCCGCCTGGCGGCAAGCCTCGTCGAGACATGCCGGACGGCGGGCATCACCCTGGCGCTCCACCAGCCCTTCCGCACCCTTTCGCCCCACCAGACCATGCGCCGGCTGCTGCTGGAAGGGGAAATCGGCACGCTGCAATCGCTCCTCATCGCGCGCGGCGCGCCCTTTCAGCCGCCGCCCAACCGCCATGTCGACGAGGCGGTGGACCGTGGCGATGCGCTCTTCGAAGCCTCCATCGACAGCATCGACCTTGCGCGTTTCCTCACCGGCCAGGAGCCTGTCGCCGTCTCCGCCCTTTCGGCCTCCCCGGCGCAGGGCGAGACCGACCAGCAGTCCTATGCGCTGGGCCTGTCGGGCGGCGCCGTCCTTCAATCCTACGAGAGTTTCACGACAGCGGAGTTCGAAAGCATCGTCATGCTCGCCGGCGACCGCGGCACGCTGACCGCCCATGGAACGCTCAGCGGAAAAGGCGCCGGCACGCTGGTCCGGCGGCTGAACGGGCGGAACGAGCTCATCCCGGTGCGCGAGCGCGACCCGCATGTCACGACGATCGAAGCCTTCCTGGCCTTGCCCCGCAAGCCGGCGACATGGATGTCGCTCGGCGAGGACAATGTCATCGCGCTGCGCGCCGCGGAAGCCATCCGCGCGGCCCGGAACAAACGGCCCGTTTCCATCGGGACCGTTGACGCAAAGACGAGCGCAGGAGGCTCGCATCCATGACCCGGACAGAAAACCAGCTCATCTACCATTCCATGGCATCCCGGCCGAACACGCTGGCGATCGACATCGCGATCACGCGCAGCCTCGGCTTCGACGGCCTCGAAACCTCCGGCCCGAAGATCGCCGCCTTCCTCGAAGCCGGCTTCTCCACATCCGAGCTGAAGGCGCGGCTCGACGGCCTCGCCCTGCCCGGCATCGGCTTCCTGATCGACCTCGAGCGGCAGGGCGACGGCCGCCGGCAGATGCTGCGGGAGGCCGAAGAGCTCTGCGCACTGGCCTCGGCAGCCGGGGCCAGGGGCATCGAGGCCATCACCGGCCCGCTGGATATCCGGGTCTTCGAGGCGGGTGCCGCACAGCGGTATCCCCATCTCTACCGCGGCCTCGTCGACCTGCCGACGGACGCCCAGCTGGACCTCACCGCCGCCAATCTCCAGGCCGTCGCGGACATCGCCGCATCGCATGGCCTGCTCGTCTATCTCGAAGCGCTGTCCTGGACGCCGCTCAATACGATGGATGCCCAGTTGCAGGTGATCGACCGCTGCAAGCGGGACAATGTGCGCATCGTCATCGATTTCTGGCATTCCTATACCAGCGGCGACACACCGGAACGCATCGCCCGGCTCGACAAGGCGCTGATCTACGGCGTGCATCTTTGCGATTCCCTGCCCTATGCCGGCGGCATACCGAACGAACCCGTCCTCCGGGACGTGCCGACCGGCCAAGGCGTGCTCGACCTCCAAAGCTGGGTCGATGCCGTCAAGTCCACCGGTTATACCGGCTGGTGGAGCTGCGAGCTCTTCTGCAGGCGCCAGCACCAGGACGACAGCTTTGCCGTGGCGAGGGACCTTAAAGCCCTCATGGAGCGCCTTATCCTGCGGTGACGCCCTTTTCGGCGTGACGGGAAGCCCTATGCGAGCCGCGCACCCTCTTTGTTGAAGAAATGCAGGCCCGATGCCGCAGCCCCGATGGTCATGGTGTCATCCATGGCGATGCGCGAGCGGCCGGCGACGCGGAAGACGATCGGGGTGCCATCCGGCAGCGTGCCGTGCACGTAGCTCTCCGCGCCGACAAGCTCGACGGCGGCAACCTTGACATCGGCGCGGAAGGCATCGTCGCGCCCCTCCTCCGCCAGGTGCAGGTCCTCCGGCCGGATGCCGAGGGTGGCGACGCCGGCCGGCAGGTGTGTCGCGCCGGAAAGCACCCATCCGGCGCCCGGCGCCGGCGTGGCAAGCAGGTTCATCGACGGTGAACCGATGAAGGTGGCGACGAATGTCGTCGCCGGCTTCTCGTAGAGTTCGATCGGCGTGCCGACCTGCTCGATATGCCCGCCGTTCAGCACGACGAGCCGGTCGGCAAGCGTCATCGCCTCCATCTGGTCATGGGTGACATAGACGCTGGTCGTCGCGAGGGACCGTTGCAGCCGCTTGATCTCGACCCGCATCTGCACCCGCAGCTTGGCATCGAGGTTGGAGAGCGGCTCGTCGAACAGGTAGGCTGCCGGCTCGCGCACGATGGCGCGGCCCATGGCGACGCGCTGGCGCTGGCCGCCGGACAATTGCCGGGGCTTGCGCTCAAGGAACGGCTCGATCTCCAGCGCCTTGGCCGCCGCGGCGATCCGCCGGTCGATCTCCGGTTTCGGCGTGTTGCGGTTCTTCAGGCCGTAGGCGAGGTTCTGGCGCACCGTCATATGCGGATAGAGCGCGTAGTTCTGGAAGACCATGGCGATGTCGCGCTCCGATGGTTCCAGATCGTTGACGACCCGGTCGCCGATCGAGATCGTGCCGCCGGTAATGCCTTCGAGCCCGGCGATCATGCGCAGCAGCGTCGACTTTCCGCAGCCGGACGGACCGACCAGCACGATCAGCTCACCATCCGCGATGTCGAGCGAGACGCCCTTGATCGCTTCCACCGTTCCATAGGTCTTGCGGACATCGTTGAGTACAATCCTGGCCATTACTTCTCCGTCTCCACGAGACCTTTGACGAACCATCGCTGCATCAGCACGACGACGAGGATAGGCGGAATGATGGCGAGGATCGCCGTCACCATGACGTAGTTCCACGGCGTGGAGGCATCCGTGAAGTCCACCATGCGGCGCAGCCCGATGATGATCGTGTTCATCTTCGCGTCGTTGGTAACGAGAAGCGGCCAGAGATACTGCGTCCAGCCGTAGATGAAGAGGATCACGAAGAGCGCCGCGATATTGGTGCTGGAGAGCGGCAGCAGGATATCGCGCATGAAGCGGAACGGCCCGGCATTGTCGATGCGCGCCGCCTCGACCAGTTCGCCGGGAATGGTGAGGAAGAACTGCCGGAACAGGAAGGTCGCCGTGGCCGACGCCATCAGCGGCAGCGTCAGCCCGGCATAGGTGTCGATCAGGCCGAGATCGACGATCACCTTGTAGGTCGGCAGGATGCGCACCTCGACCGGCAGCATCAGGGTGACGAAGATCATCCAGAAGAACACCATTCGCAGCGGAAAGCGGAAGAAGACGATGGCGAAGGCGGACAGGAACGAGATGACGATCTTGCCCACCGCGATGGCGATGGCCACGACGAAGGAATTGAGCAGCAGCCGCTCCAGGCTGACGCCGACGACCCGCTCGACGCCGCCGGCCATGGCGTCGGAATAGTTCTCGACCAGGTGGCCACCCGGCAACAGCGACATGGGTGGCCGGATGATGGCCTCCGAGGTCATCGTCGAGGCGATGAAGGTGTAGTAGATCGGAAAGGCGACGACGATGATCCCGAGGACCAGCACGAAGTGGCCGATGAGATTGGCGATGGGGCGTTTTTCGATCATGGCCTCTCCTCACCCGTAGTGCACGCGCTTCTCGACGAAGCGGAACTGGAAGGCGGTCAGCGCGATGACGATGATCATCAGGATCACCGATTGCGCGGCGGAGGAGCCGAGGTTGAGGTTGACGAAGCCGTCGTTGTAGACCTTGTAGACCAGCGTCTCGGTCGCCTTGGCGGGACCGCCGCCGGTGACCGCGTGAATGATGCCGAACGTGTCGAAGAAGGCATAGACGGTGTTGACCACCAGGAGGAAGAAGGTGGTGGGCGCAAGAAGCGGGAAGACGATGGTCCAGAAGCGCCGCGCACCCCGCGCGCCGTCGATGGAAGCCGCCTCGATCAGCGATCTCGGGATCGCCTGGAGGCCGGCGACGAAGAACAGGAAATTATAGCTGATCTGCTTCCAGGCCGCGGCAACCACGATGAGCGCCATGGCCTGGTCGCCGTTGAGAAGCGGATCCCAGCCAAAACCGTTGCGCCGGAGCAGATAGGCAAGCGTGCCCATGGCCGGGTTGAACATGAAGAGCCAGAGCATGCCGGCGACGGCCGGCGCCACCGCATAGGGCCAGATCAGCAGCGTGCGATAGAGCGTCTGGCCGCGCACCACCCTGTCGGCGGCGGTCGCCAGCAGCAGCGCGACGCCCATCGACACCAGCGCCGTCAGGATACTGAAGATCACGGTGACCTGCAGCGAGGAAAGGTAGTTGGGATCGGCAAGCACGGCGGAGAAATTGGCAAGCCCGACAAAGCCGCTCTTCAGGCCGAACGGATCCTCGCGCAGGGTCGACTGGTAGATCGCCTGGCTCGCCGGCCAGAAGAAGAAGACCACGGTGAGGATGATCTGGGGCGCGACCAGGAGATAGGGCAGGATCTTGTTGGGGAAGGCGACAGTGTGCAAGGCAGGCTCCCGAAGCGACAGGTCAAGACGTGCCGTCCGCCGCCCGCATCCCGAGGGAAGCAGGCGGCATGACGCATCCTACGCTCAGTTGCCGATCGCCTCGGCGATGGCCGCATTGCCGCGTTCGACGGCCTTGTCGAGCGCCGTCTTCGCATCCTGCGAACCGGCCAGCATCGCCTCGAACTCCTCGTTCATGATGTCGCGCACCTGCGGCAGGTTGACGAGGCGCACACCCTTGGAGTTTTCGGTCGGCGCCTTGCCGATCATCTGCAGGATCGGCGTCTCGCGGGCCGGGTTCTTCTCGTAGAAGCCCGATTTCTTGGTTTCCTCATAGGCCGCATTGGTGACCGGCAGGTAGCCGGAGACCTGGTGGAGGCGGGCTTGGATCTGCGTCTGCGAGAGGAAATTGAAGAACTGCGCGACGCCCTTGTATTCCTCGTCGCTCTTGCCGCCGAAGACCCAGAGGCTGGCGCCGCCGGGAATGGTGTTCTGCGGGCCGTGGCCTTCGTAATAGGGCAGCTGGCCGATGCCGTAGTTCACGCCGGACTTGACGATATCGCCGAGGCCGCCGGAGGATTCGGTCAGGATCGCGCATTCGCCCGACATGAAGAGCTGCTTGGCTTCCGAGGTGCGCCCGCCATAGCGGAACGTGCCGTCCTTGGCGAGGTCTGCAATGGCCTGGAAATGCTCCACGAACAGCGGCGCGTTGAACTCGAGCTTCACATCGGTGCTGCCGAGGCCGTTCTCGTTCGTGCCATAGGCGACATTGTTCCAGGCCGCGAAATTCTCGGTCTGGATCCAGGTCAGCCAGGTGGAGGTGATGCCGCATTTCGAAGCATCGCTCGCCTTGATCTTCCTGGCGGCCTCGAAGACTTCCGGCCAGGTCTTCGGCGGATTCTCCGCGTCGAGCCCCGCCTTCGTGAAGGCGTCCTTGTTGTAGTAGAGGATCGGCGAGGACGAATTGTAGGGGAAGGACAGCATGGTGCCGTCCGGCTTGGAATAATAGGCGACGATGCCGGCGAGATACTGCGACTTGTCGAACGTGTAGCCGCCCTTCTGCAGCACGTCGGCGGCCGGCACGATGGCGCCCTCGGCCCCCATCATCACGCCGCTGCCCGCGTCGAACACCTGGATGATCGCGGGCGGCTGCTTGGAGCGGTAGGCCGCGATGCCGGCATTCAGTGTTTCGGGATAGGTTCCCTTGAACACCGGTACGACCTTGTACTCGCTCTGGCTGTCGTTGAATTCCTTCGCCAGCTGGTCGACGACCTCGTTGTTGGCGCCGGTCATGGCATGCCACCATTGCAGTTCGGTGGCGGCAAGGGCACTCGATCCAAACAGGAGCGAAAGGGTGATAGCCGCTGTCGAGGCAGCGATGAGACGATTGGACATGGTTCCTCCCTGATGTTCCAGCCGCTGGAACGACCCGTTCCGAAGGGAGATCCTCCTCGATCCCGCCTCGGCTCGCTTCGTCGCGAAGCAGGCTGCATTCAAAACGAAGATAAACGAACCTGCAAACGAAATTATAGGTCGCTGGCGCGAATTTCCAATGGGCAAATTATGCCAAACGACGGCATCCTGGCGATAGGGTGAGGATCGGCCAGGGGAAGCCTCCCGCCGCTTAAGCCTTTTCTTACGTTAGGTGATTATCCTCGGGCGCGGAGGGTCTCCGTGGCCTGGCACAGACGACGATGGGTAGCGGATCGCATGAGCAGTACAGCGTCGCAGCGAACCAAGACGAACGATGTTCCCCACGGCAGGTCCCGTGAGGAAGTCGATTTCTGGATGGGGTGCGTCGGTGCACCGATGGTGCTTGTCGAAAAGGGCACCCTGCATGTGCGCCGGGCAAATGCCAATGCCGCGGTTCTGTTCGGGCTGGGGCTGGATGCCTTCGAAGACCTGCCGATGGAGGATCTCGTCGGCCGCGAGGCGAGCATTCTCCTCTCGCAGATATGGAGTGTCGCCCCGATCGGCGTGCCCGGCGAACCGTTCCTGATCCGTGCCATGGTGCAGGGACAGGAACGCGTATTGATGGTGCAGGTCACCAAGCTTGCGATCGAGGGCGAGCTCGTGCGCCTGTTCACCTTCACCGATGCGCCGCCGCAAGGCTCCGTCTCCCTCGCCGGCTGGCAGGAGAATGTCGTCTCGCTTCTGGACTGGCTGCCCTTCGGCTTCGAGATCGCCAGCACGGACGACCAGATCCAGTTCGCCAATGCGACGTTCAAGGCGCTCTTCGGCTATACGCAGGACGAGATCGAGAGCATCGAGGACTGGTGGCGCCTGGCCTATCCCGACCCGCAATATCGCGAGTTTGCCCGATCGCACTGGCATTCGTCCATCGAAGCGGCCCGCCGCGAGAACCGCGAGATGACGCCGTTCGACCTCAATGTCATGACGGCGAGCGGAACGGAGCGGCGCATCCAGTTCCGCCACAGGACGATCGGCAACTTCAACGTCAATCTCTATATCGACGTCACGAAGGAGCGCGCCTATGCCGAGCAGCTCAAGGCCCTTGCCGACACCGACCCGCTGACCGGCATCCTGAACCGCCGGCGCTTCTTCGAGGAGGCGGAGGAGATATTCTCGAGGGCGGGCAGCGGCCGCTCCATGGGCGTGCTCATGCTGGACATCGATCATTTCAAATCGATCAACGACACGCACGGCCATCGTGCGGGCGACCTCGTCCTCATGGAATTCGTCCGCCGCTGCCAGGAGGTCGCGCGCCCGGACGATCGCTTCGCGCGGCTTGGCGGTGAGGAATTTGCCCTGTTGCTGACCGCCGGGGAGCCGGCCGCGGCCGGAACACTGGCCGAGCGCATCCGCACAGCGATCCATGCCTCGCCCTTCGACATCGAGGGTACCGCGATCCCGCTCAGCGTCAGCATCGGCGCCACGCTCGCCGATCCATCGAAAGAGCCGTTCGGCTCGGCGATCCTGCGGGCCGACAATGCGCTCTACGAAGCCAAGCGGACGGGCCGCAACCGCGTCGTGACGATCAACGCATAAACACGTCAGCGCCCGCGACCTTGTTGCCGGCGCCCGTTCCGGAGCGTCAGGCGATGTGCCTATACCCTCCGCCCGGCTCGCGCAGATGCACCTCGATGCCCGGCAGCGTGCGCAGCGCGGCCGCGATCCCGTCGCCGTCCATGAAGCTGAAGGCGGTGGAGAAAGCGTCGGCGGCCGCGGCGGTCGGCGCGACGACGCTGACGCTGTCGTGGCGACCCGCCGAAACGCCGGTCCGGGGATCGAGCAGGTGGCTCGGGGAGCCCGGCCCGCCAAAGCGGAAACCATTCGTCCCGGAGGTGGCGATCGCGCGGTCGACGAGGTCGACGCGCGCATCCGTTCCGGCGATGCCGGCGCGCCAGGGCGTTCCATCCTCGCGCGGCCCGAGCGCGCGGATTTCACCGAGGTTGGCGAGCGTGTGCACCACGCCGCCGGCGCGCAGGATCTCCACGGCCCGATCCGTGATGTAGCCCTGCGCTATGCCGTTGAGCGTCAGCGCCATGCCCGCCCTGCGAAAGGCGATACGGTTTCGGTCGAAGGCGACGTGCCCGAAGCCCACGCGGCGCAACGTTTCCTTGATGCTGTCGCGCGGAGGGCCGGCAGGATCTGCACCGGGAGCGGAGAAATGCCGGGCATGAAGCAGCCACAAGGGCTGGACGGTCGGGTCGAACAGGCCGTCGCTCTGCTGCCAGACGGCATGGCTCTGCTCCAGCAGGTCCACCAGTTCGGCCGGCGGATCGGCGAGCGCGCCCCGGGCATTGAGTGTGGCGAGCGCGGAATCCGGCAGGTAAAGGCTGAAAATGCGCTCAAGGCGATCGATCTCGGCAACGACGCGCCGGATCAGCCGCGCGGCCTGCGCCCGGTCGGGATGGTGGAGGATCATTTCCGCCGGCGCGCCGAGGGCGCGGCCGCGCCAGCGGACGGCCCTGGACCCGGCGCCTGCGCCGAGCGGGCAAAGCGCCGTGCCGGCGGCAGCGGCCGAAAGCATGATGAAACGACGACGGGTCGGGCCTGCGCCCATGGTCATTGCCCTTCCTCCTGGCGCTGCGGCGCCGCTCCGTCGGCCGCCTGGCCGTCGCCCAGCACATAGCCGGGCGGAATATCCGAGAAGCCGACCACCTCGCCGCCATGCTTTCCGGCGAAATCGCGCGCGTCCGTCTCCCTGGAGAAGGGAATGGTCTCGGCGACGCCCATGCCGCCGCGCTGTGCGCTGCCGATCACGTAGAAGGCGGTGCGGGCATCGATCCAGTTTTCGGCGCCGGGCTGCGCCCAGCTCGCAGCAGTGCCCATGTCCGAGACGTAGATGGCGGCGATGGCCTTGGGCTCGTCCGGCAGAAGAGTGAAGGCGACCGCATCGCGCGCCGAGGAAAACCAGATCGGCTCGGGAATCTGCGACAGGATGATCTGGCCCTTGGGGCCTTCGTGCTCCAGCACGTTCATGCCGCAATAGCGGCCGATCGCCTCCTCCGTCAGGGCGAAGGGTTGCGGCACCTCGGCCGGCTGCTCCGAGCAGCCGGCGACGAGGACGAGAACGAGGGTGGCGAGCATGCGTTTCATGCCTCTCTCCTTGAAAAGACCAGCATGGCGGCGGCAAGCGGCAGCGCCGCCCACAGCGCGAGCGCGGCGACAAGCGCGGGCGCACTGAGCGAGGCTGCCCCGGCCATGCCGGAAATCGCCCCCGCCTCGCCGCCGAGATTGAGCAAGCGATAGGCATCGGTCGGGTTGAGCAGAAGGAGGGCATTGAGCAGCCCGCCCGTGACCGTGCGCCCCTGGTCGGCGACCAGGAGGCCGAGCAGCGCCATGTCGTAGACCAGCACGGAGACCAGCCACACACCGACGGCGATGCCGCCCGCCATGCCGCGCTCGCCGGCGAGCGTGCTGACGAGATAGCCGATGGCGATGAAGACCGCGCCGAGCAGCACCGAGGAGCCGATCAGGAGGGCGAAGGCCGGCCAGCCGGCGGCGAGCCCGGCACCGCCGCCAAGCCCGAGCGCGAGCGCCGCCGCGCCGTAGCCGATCAGCGTGGCGAAGGCGAGGATCGCCAGATGCCCGATGAACTTGCCGGCAATCACCTGGAAACGCGCCAGCGGATAGCTGAGCAGCAAGAGGAGTGTGCCCCGCTCCGCCTCGCCGACGATGGCGTCATGCGAGATGAGGAGGGCGATGAGCGGCACGAGGAACACCGACAGGCTCGACAGGCTGACGACGATCACGTCGAGCGCACTTGCCCCGACATTGCCGGTGGGCGCGCTGCCGAGGAAGGTGAGGGTGAGCGCGAGCGTCGCCAGAAGCAGCGTGGTCGCGAGGACCCAGCGGTTGCGCAGGCCCTCCTGGATTTCCTTGCGCGCGATGACGAGGATGGTCCTCATTGGCCGGCCTCCCGCTGCCTGTCCTGGAAATGGGCATAGAGCTCGTCGAGCGTCGGCGGCGTCACGTCGAGATCGGCGATGCGGGCGCCGACGGCGGCGCGCAGCAGCGCCAGCTTGTCCTCCGGCGCGGCGTCGATTTCCAGCATATGGCCGTTGACCGGGCGCCAGTCCGCGTCCCCTTCGAGCCGCCGTTCCTCGCCCTCGGCAAGGCGCACGCGGATGCGCGTCGGCAGCCGCGCGATGCCGCGCAGCTCGTCCAGCGTGCCGTCGGCGATCTTGACGCCCTGCCCCATGATGACGATGTGGTCGGCCCGCCCCTCCAGTTCGCTGAGCGCATGGGAGGACAGCAGGATCGTCGCGCCTCCTGCGCGCAGTTCGTCGAGGAAACCGTAGAAATCGCGGCGGAGCGCCGGGTCGAGGCCGGTCGTCGGCTCGTCGAGCAGCAGGACCTGCGGCGCGCCGAGCAGCGCCTGCGCCAGCCCGAGCCGCTGCCGCATGCCCTTGGAATAGGTGCGCACGCGCCGGTCGGCAGCCTGCGACAGGCCGACGCGTTCGAGCAGTTCGGCGACCTGACCGTGCGGCGCGCGCTTCAGCGCGGCGTAGAAGGCCAGCGTCTCGCGGCCGGTCAGGGCCGGATTGAAGGACACGCTTTCCGGCAGGTAGCCGAGGCGCGCGCGCACGGCGGGATCGGCCGCCGGATCGCCGCCGAGCACGCGGACGGTGCCGGCGGTCGGGCGGATGAGGCCGAGCATCAGCTTGATCAGCGTCGTCTTGCCCGCGCCGTTGTGGCCGACCAGCGCGACGATCTCGCCTTCGGCAAGCGAGAAGGAAACGTCGCGCACGGCCTTGAACGCGCCGAAAGCCTTGGAAACGGCCTGGATGTCGATGCGATGGGTCATGGCATTCACATTCCTTCGTCCGGCGGGGCCATCAGCGGGCGGCTGTCGACCACGCCGCCGGGCAGGAGCGCCGGAAACTGGCTCTGCGCCCAGCGGATGACCTGCACGGCCGGACTGTTGGTGAGGATTTTCGCCTGCGGCGCGGTCCACAACACCCGGTCGACGAGATCGTTCGGCCTGTAGGGCGTGTCGGCGATGCCGTCGCCGTCGAGGTCGAAGGCGGGGTTGTCGCTCCAGTAGTTGCCGCGCCCTTCCGCCGACCAGTCGAGGTAGCGCGTGCCGACATACTTGACCTGGTTGCGGTTGCGGATGAAGGCGTTGCCGCTCATGCGGTTGCCCTCAGAGCCCGCGGTGAAATGGATGCCGATCGCGCAGTTCTCGAAGCGGTTGCCGGAAAAGCGGTTGCGGTTGGCATTGTAGATGAAGACGCATTTTTCCGGGCCGAGGCGCCGGTCCGCGACGTCGTGGCCGGCATCGCTTTCCATGGTCACGCCATGCGTGTCGCTCTGGCGGCCGGCATTGGTCCAGCGGGAAACCGGCTGCATCCGCCCCTTCACCCGGTTGCCGGATACCGTCGAGCCCTTCGCGGTGTTGAGCAGCAGGCCATGGTCGCGGTCACCATCGGAGACATTGCCGGTGATCGTCAACCGGTCGGAATACATGATGGCATAGCCGACGGAATTGCCGGTCGAGACGTTGTCGCTGATCTCGCTTTCGTTGGTGTACATGTAGTGGACGGCGAAACGCAGGTCGCGCATGCGGTTGCCGGAGAAGACGTTGTGGCGGCTGGCATTGGTGAAGATGCCGTCGCGGCCGAAGCGGATGTCGTTGCCGATCACCTTCGCCCCCGGCGCGTTCCACAGATGCACGCCGTTGCCGGCCTCCGCCGAGCGCCCCTCGCGCATGCCCTCGATCCGGTTGCCGCGCACCAGCGCGTCCCTGGCGCCCCTGATGTAGACGCCGTAGAGATTGCCGAGGATCGCATTGTCCTCGACGATCGCCCCGGTCGCGGCCTTGTCGAGGAAGACGCCGGAATCGAGCGAGCCGATATTCGTGCCGGAGCCCTGGATTTCAAGCCCGCGCACCACCGCGCCGGGTGCGGCGACGGTGACGACGCTGCCGGTGCCCGTGCCCGACAGCACCGCCCCGCCCTCGCCTTCCAGCGTCAATGCCGTGGCGATGCGCAGCGGGCCGCGATGCCCGCCCGCCTGCAGCCGGATCACATCCCCCGGCCGGGCCGCATCGAGGATCGCCTGCAGGTTTTTCGCGCCGGCGGGAACGGAGATCGTCTCCGCCCGCGCGAAGACCGGTGCGAGGGCGGCCACGAGGGCCGCCACCGCAATCGTCATCGTGGCGGGATAGGCCGTCACGTCAGGCCGCCTGCGGCTCGACGAACATGCGGCCCTTCATCTCCATGTGCATGGCATGGCAGAACCACGAGCAATAGTACCAGTAGACGCCGGGCTTGTCGGCGGTGAAGGTCACGGAAGCCGTCGCCTGCGGAGCCACTTCCATGTTGATGCCGTAGTTGATGATGGCAAAGCCGTGGCTGAGATCCTCGACCTCGTCGATATTGGTGACATAGACCGTCACCTCGTCGCCCTGCTTGACCGAGAAGGTCTCCAGCCCGAAGGCCGGGGCGGCGGAGGTCATGTAGACGCGCACCTTGTTGCCGTCGCGGATCACCTCGCTGTCGGCCATCAGGTCGATGCCGTCGGCCGCCGCCTGCTTTACCGCATCGGCGAAGAACGGATCGTCACGCTTCCACACATGCACCGGATCGATCTTCGAGTGGTGGACGATGGTGGCGTCGTGCGGCTCGGCAAAGGTCGGGTTGTCGTGCACCAGCACCATCTCGTCGCCGGAAATATCGATGAGCTGGTCGTTTTCCGGCTTCAGCGGACCGACGTTGAGATAGCGGTCCTTGGAGAACTTGTTGAGCGATATCAGCCACTTGCCGTCCGCGTCCTTGGTCTGGCCCATGGAGGTATGGTTATGACCTGGCTGGTAGTGCACATCGAGCTTCTGGCGGATCGGATCGACCTGCTCGCCCTTGTAGGCGCGCTTGGCGTCCTCGATGTTCCATTTGCAGATCTGGCTGTCGATGAAGAGCGTCGTATAGGCGTTGCCCCTGCCGTCATAGGCCGTGTGCAGCGGGCCGAGGCCGAGCTCGGGCGCGGCGACGATCGTCTCCTTCGGCTGGATCTTGTCCTCGAACAAATCGTCGAAGGTGCGCACGTCCATGACGGTCACGGTCGGCGAGAGCTTGCCGTTGGCGACGATGTGGATGCCGTCCGGCGCGGTGTTCATGCCGTGCGGGCTGTTGGGTATCGGAATATAGCGGGTGAACGGCGAGCCCTTGCGCCCGTCGAGAACCGGCACCCCGCCCATCTCGGTGAATTCGCCGCGGGCGACCGCCTCCTCGATGCGCTTCAGGTTGAAGACGACCACCCAGTCCTGTTCGGCCTCCATCATCTCGGCAAGGTTCACGCCCTCCTCCGAGTTGTAGCAGGTGGAGAAGGCGTATTTGCCCTGGTAGTCGGCATCGACATTGTCGAGATTGCCGTCGACCATGATCTGCCAGGCGACCTTCATCGTCTCGCCGTCGACGGCCGAGAAGATCGAGCGGTAATGGGCTTTGTCGTCGAGCACCTTGCCGTCGTTCGGGACCGGTACGCGGTCCTCGCCGTTGCAGAAGACATAGCCGGTCTTCGGATACTTCTGGACGCGCAGGCCGTGGACCGTGTGCTGGTTGGGCAGCTGGACGATCTTGTCGCACTTCATCACGTCGAGGCGGATGCGGCAGACGCGGGTGTTCGCCTTGTCGTTGGCGAAGAGGTAGCGCCCGTCATAGGTCCCCTCGGTGAAGGAGGGATGCGGGTGGTGCAGGTCGCCGTTGAGATAGGCGGCAG
>NZ_OZ012598.1:300000-428047 GCF_963942435.1 Shinella sp. WSD5-1 | reverse complement strand
GTACCGAACGGCGATATCGCGGTTCGCAGTGCCAGCACGGACAGGTGCCCCTCCAGCTCTGCCGTCAGTGCCACGGCCTTGTCGATATCCGCTTCGGTGTCTGTCGTGCCGATGAGCGAGAGTATGGTCTTGAAAGGCATTTTCGAGCTCCTTCGCCTGAATGGTTACCCAATGAAGGAGAAGCTAGCCTTCGACCCGGCCATGCTGCGATGATCTGCGTCAAAACCGCTGCGCGGACCTGCCGAGACTTGACGAGGGCAACGCAGCGGCCGATGGCTTGGTGCCCGCGCCGCTGGTCGCCGAGCTTGCGCCCTGCCGTCGATCCGAGGCGACACCATCATGAGCATGATCAGGCTGGAAACTGTCCCGAGCACCCACCCCTCTCACGACGACCATCTCGTTCTTCGAAAGGCACTGACCATGGACGCCGTCATCTACCACAACCCGTCCTGCGGAACGTCCCGCAACACGCTGGCGCTGATCCGCGCGGCCGGGATCGAGCCGACCGTCATCGAATACCTGCAAGATCCGCCGACGCGCGAGCAGCTCGAAACGATGATCGCGGATGCCGGGCTGAGCGTTCGGCAGTCCATCCGTGAGAAAGGCACGCCCTATGCCGAACTCGGCCTCGGTAATCCGGGCCTGACCGACGACCAGCTGCTCGACGCGATGATCGAGACGCCGATCCTCATCAACCGCCCTTTTGTCGTGACATCGCTCGGCACCAGGCTGGCCCGTCCTTCCGAGGTCGTCCTCGACATCCTGCCAGACACCTTCAAGGGACCGTTCTTCAAGGAGGACAGCGAGCAGGTTCTCGATCGGGAAGGAAGGCGCATCGCCTGACACATTTCCCGCGCGGCACCCGGCATTTTTCGTTCCACGGGCTCCGTGTCGCTTACCTTCATAAGAACGTCTCGATACGGTCCTTCACAGGAAGTCATCGCGGCGCGGCGTGAACGTGTCGATCAGCAGTCCCTTCGTCAAGGCGACCACGCCATGCACGAGATTGGGCGCGACGATGAAGCTGCCCCCCTGTTCGAGGCGTGTGGTGACGCCGTCCACCGTGACGTCGAACGCGCCTTCGGCGACGTAGCTGACTTGCGTGTGCGGATGCGAATGCAGGGCGCCGACGGCGCCCTCGTCGAAGCTGAAGGCGACGAGCATCAGTTCCGGGCGCTCGCTCAGCACCGCACGGCGGTTGCCGGGGGCGACTTCGGTCCAGACGGTATTCTCGGGCAGGGAATAGAACTGCATTTCGGTCCTCTCATCGGGCAAGCCATCCACCGTCGACCGGCAGGATGGCGCCATGTACATAGTCGGAGGCCGGGCTCGCAAGGAAAACCGCGGCACCGGCCATGTCCTCCGGCCGCGCCCAGCGGCCCGCCGGAATACGCTTCAGGATATCGGCATTGCGCTCGGCATCCGCCCGAAGCGCCATCGTGTTGTTGGTCTCGACATAGCCGGGGGCGATAGCATTCACATTGATGCCGCTCCCCGCCCATTCGTTGGCCAGAAGCCTGGTAATGCCGGCAAGGCCGCTCTTTGCCGCCGTGTAGGACGGCACGCGTATCCCGCCCTGGAAGGACAACATCGAGGCGATGTTGATGATCTTCGCCCGGCGCTCTGCGGCCAGCGCGGCCCTCGCGAAGGCCTGGCACAGGAAAAAAACGGACTTGAGGTTGGTGTCGAGCACCGCGTCCCAGTCCTCCTCCGTGAAATCCAGCGAATCCCCCCGGCGGATGATGCCGGCATTGTTGACGAGAATGTCCGGCGTTGCGCCAGCCTCCAGCGCCCCGGAAATGACCCTTGCCGCGCTGCCGGTCCGGGAAAGATCCGCCGAAACGGTGACAAATCTCCGGCCGAGAGCGCGCACATCCGCCTCGGTTTGCGTTATGGCGGAACGGCCGACGCCGACGATATCGGCGCCCGCCTTCGCAAGCCCGACTGCGATGGCCTGGCCGATGCCGGTATTGGCACCGGTGACGATCGCCCAGCGGCCGGAGAGATCGAAGCGGCTCATCGCAGAGATTCCATCGGCACCTTGTCCATGTCGGTGAAGCTCATATTGTCGCCGGCCATGGCCCAGATGAAGGCGTAGCGGCCCGTTCCCGCGCCCGAATGGATCGACCAGCCGGGCGACAGCACCGCCTCGCGGTTCTTCAGCACGACATGCCGCGTCTCGCCCGGTTCGCCCAGGAAATGGAAGATGCGGGTCGCCTCCTGCATATCGAAGTAGAGGTAGACCTCCATGCGCCGGTCGTGCACATGGGCCGGCATGGTGTTCCAGACGGAGCCCGGCTCGAACATGGTGAGGCCGACGAGCAGCTGGCAGCTCTCGCAGACATCCGGGTGCACATACTGGTTGATGGTGCGGGCGTTGCATTCCTCCGCCGACCCCAGATGCACCTTCTTCGCCATGTCGCGGGTGATGTGCACCGTCGGGCAGGTCCGGTGCGCCGGCGCACTCAGGACGTAGAACAGCGCAGGCTCTGCGGGGTCGTCGCTTGCAAAGCCAAGCGTACCCTCGCCCATGCCGACATAGACGGCCTCCCGGAAGCCGAGCGGATAGGTCCTGCCGCCGACGCTCACCGTGCCGGCACCACCGATATTGACGATGGCGGCCTCGCGGCGCTCGAGGAACTGGCCCGTGCCGGTTTCGGCAACATGACCGATCTCGAGTTTTTCGCCCGTCGGCACGACACCGCCGACGATCATGCGGTCGAGATGGCTATAGGTGAGGTTCACCTGACCGGGCTGGAACATCGCCTCGATGACGAAGCCATCGCGAAGTCCCTGCGTGTTGCGCCGTGCGGCGTCCTGCGGCCCGACGACCTGGCGTACTGATACGGAAATAGTCACGGCATTGCCTCTTGCTTTCAGAAATGAAGATCAGGTGAGCACGACATATTCGGTGAGCTGGTTGATCGTCGTCTCCGCCTTGGCGACGTCGAAGACCTTGGTGCCATGGCTCATGATCACGAACCGGTCGCAAACCTGGTAGGCGTGGTAGATGTTGTGCGTCACCAGCACGCTGGAGACGTTCTCCGCCTTCAGCTTCAACACCTGGTTCAGCAGCGCCTCCGTCTCGCGCACCGAGAGCGCCGAGGTCGGCTCGTCCAGCAGCAGCACGCGCTTCTTGAAGTAGACGGCGCGGGCGATGGCAACGGCCTGCTTCTGGCCGCCCGAGAGATTTCCGACCAGCGTATCCGGTGAATCGATGCCGGAGATGTGAACGGCGTTCTGCAAAACCTCCATGGCGATATCGCGCATCTCGGCCTGCCGGAGAAAGCCGAAGCGGTCCGTCAGCTCCCGCCCCATGAAGATGTTGCGGGTGATCGAGAGGCTGTCGACCAGTGCGGTGTGCTGGTAGATCGTCTCGATGCCGGCATCCGCCGAATCCGACCGGCAGGTGAAGAGCGTCTTCCTGCCGTCGACGCTGAGATAACCGTCGGTCGGCTTGTGGATGCCCGAGATCAGGTTGACCGTGGTGGACTTGCCGGCACCGTTGTCCCCGAGCAGGCCCACCACTTCGCCTTCACCGATGTGGAAGCTGAGATTGCGAAGGGCGGTGAGCGCACCGAAGCTCTTGGAGATGTTATGCAGTTCGAGGAGATGAGACATCACGCAAGCCCTCGCCGCTCGATGAGATGGTTGAAGATGGCGGCCAGCACGATCAGCGTCGCGATGAACATGTCGAGGTAGAAGCCGGGCGCGCGCAGCAGCAGCAGCACATCCGTGATGGTGTGGATCAGCAGCACGCCGAGGAAGATGCCGATGATCGATCCGCGGCCGCCCCGCAGCGACAGGCCGCCGATGACACACGCGGCGATGGCCTGGAGTTCGAGGCCGGCGCCCTGCCCCGGCTGCACGCTGCCGACGCGGGCCGTGGCAAGAATGCCCGCCATGGCCGCCATGCCGCCGGCGATCGCAAAGGCGATGAGCTTGACGCGGTTGGTGTTGATGCCGATCGCCTCCGCCGCGCCGCGATTGCCGCCTGTCGCAAAGACGTGGTTGCCGAAGCGGTGGCGGTGCAGCAGGAAATGGAAGCCGACGACGAACAGCACGATCCAGATGAAGGCGGCGTTGATGCCGAGCAGCGTGCCGGAAAACAGGCTCGTGAAGATCGGCTCGGGATCGAAGCGCACCTGCACCGCGCCGTTGTAGAGCAGCACGGCGCCGCGCCAGAACAGGAGGCCGCCAAGCGTGACGATGAAGGACGGCAGGCCGAAGCGCAGCGTGATATGGCCGTTGAGGAGGCCGATCATCAGGCCGACGACGATGCCGAGCGGCGCGGCGATGAACGCGCTCACGCCGGCGCCCACGAGGCTTGCCATCAGGACGGCTGTGAAGGTGTAGACGGAGCCGATGGAGAGATCGAACTCGCCCGCGATCATCAGCACGCCGGCACCGAGCGCCAGGCAGCCGAGCACGGGGATGGCCTTCATCAGGATCGTCAGGTTCTGCGGCGAGAGATAACGGAACTCGTTCGGATAGAGCAATGCGCCGGCGATGCAGACGATCTGCAGCGTCATGAAGACGAGGAAGATCGCGCCCGCGGGCATGCCCATGATCTTCCTGAGAGTGGATTGTCTTTGCGTGCGCGAACGGGGCGCGGCACTGTCGGCGAGGATAGGTGTCACGGTCTGGCACTCGATCGTTGGGGAACGGGGAACCCGCCAGGTCACGCCGGCAGGCTCCCTCGGGTCCGGTTAGCGGAAACTGCCGATCAGCGGCTTGACCGAGCTGATGCGCGACTTGTCGAGGAAGGCGCCCTGCCCGGTGTCGACATCCGTCGGGGTCAGCCCGTACTTCTTGGCAAGCGCGATCTGGGCGATCGGGTAGTAGCCCTGGAGGTAGGGCTGCTGGTCCATGGTCGCGAACATCGCGCCGGATTCCACCGCGTTGACGATCTCGACCGCAAGGTCGAAGCCGCCGAACGGGATGTCGACGCCGGCATCCTTGATGGCGCCGGCACCGACCGTCGAGGTGACCGAACCCGTGCCGAACAGCGCCTTCACGTTCGGATTGGCGATCAGGAACTGCGCGATGATGTTCTGCGCTTCCGCCGGGTCGAGACCGGCACGCACCGTTTCCACCTTGATGCCGTTTTCCGCCATGGCCTTCTCGATGCCGCCGCCACGGGCGACCGCGAAGCTCGCCTCCGGAATCTCGCGCGGATTGAAGACGACGTCGCCGGATTTCAGGCCGAATTCCTTGATCATGCGGTTTCCGAGTTCATAGCCCGAGGCGAACTCGTCCATGCCGACATAAGCCTGGCGGCAATTGCCCTTGGCGCCTTCGAGGTCGTCGTTGTTGAAGCCGATGACGATGATGCCGGCTTTCACCGCGGCGCAGATGCTCTCGTCGAAGGCATCCGACGAGGAGATCGCCACCGCGATGCCGTCGACGCCGCTGGCCGTCGCGCTTTCGATCAGGTCGTTCTGGCGCACCGGGTCGTTGTTGGCATATTGCACGTCGAGATCGACGCCGAACTGGCTGGCGGCGTCTTGCGCACCCTTCACCACGGGATTAAAGAACTGGACACTCGGATCGAGGTAGATGATCATCGTGGCCTTGACGTCTGCGGCAAGCGCCGTAGATGCCATCATGGCAAGGCCCGCGGCCATGGCCACGGTTTTCAACCTGGTCAACTTCATTTGCGTATCCTCCCTTTGGATGTGCAATGCGGGTCCCAAGGGACCCAGGTCCCGGCTGGCGGGCTCCGACCAAAGATCGCGCCAGCCGGGATTCTCCTCCTCCTGACCGCCGAACGGCAGCCGGTTATGCGAACCACGGCGCAGGGCGCCCGAGCGTGACGTGCACGCCCTTGAACTGGGAATATTCGTCGAAGCCGTAGCGGCCGAGCTCGCGGCCGAGGCCGCTCTTCTTGTAGCCGCCGATGGGCAGCTCCGGCGTGCCGTCGATCACGCTGTTGATCCAGCAGCGGCCGGCGCGGATCCGGCGGATGCTCTGCAGCGCGTTTTCGAGATTGGTGGACCAGACGCTGGCCGACAGGCCGAACTCCGTGGCATTGGCCATCGCCACCGCCTCGTCCGCCGTCCTGAAGGTCAGCGTCGAGAGCACCGGCCCGAATATCTCCTCGCGGGCAATCGACATGTCGGGCGTGACGCCCGCAAAGACGGTCGGCGCGTAATAGAGACCGGCCTGCCTGCCGACCCTCTCGCCGCCGAGCAGGAGTTCAGCGCCGGAGGCGACGCCCGCCTCGACATAGGAATGCACCTTCTCCGCATGGGCCTCCGAGATCAGCGCGCCGATCCTGGTGCGCTCGTTCAGCGGATCGCCGAAGGTGACCTTGCGGGAAATGTCGAGCAGGCGCTCCATCAGCGCATCGCGGATGCTTTCCTCGACCAGCAGGCGGCTGCCGGAAATGCAGCACTGGCCGGCATTGTGGTAGACGCCGTAGGCGATGCCGTCGGCAGCGGCTTCCAGGTCCGCGTCGGCGAAGACGATCTGCGGCCCCTTGCCGCCGAGCTCCAGCCCGACGCGCTTGACGCTGCGCGCCGCGATCTCGCCGAGCTTCGTGCCGACACGCACGGAGCCGGTGAACGCGACCATGTCGACACCGGGATCCTCCGCCAGCACCTGGCCGGCCGGATCGCCGTAGCCGGTGACGACGTTGAAGACGCCGTCCGGAATGCCGGCCTCGCGCGCCAGCTCCGCCATGCGGATCGAGGTGCCGGAAGTGAATTCGGAGGGCTTCAGCACCACCGTGCAGCCGGCGCCGATAGCCCACGGCACGCGCTCGGAGGCGATGATGAAGGGAAAATTCCACGGCGTGATGATGCCGACGACGCCGACCGGTTCGCGCAGCACGAGGCCGAGGCGATCATCGCCGATATTGTTGTGGCTCTGGCCTTCCAGCGCGCGGGCTTGGCCGGCGGCATAGGACCACAGGTCGGCGCAGAAGCCGATCTCGCCGCGCGCCTGGGCGATCGGCTTGCCGACCTCCAGGCTTTCCGCGAGCGCCAGATCCTCCTGATGGGCAAGGATAAGGTCCGCCACCTTGAACATCAGGCGCGAGCGCTCGGCGCCCGACATGCGCGGCCAGGGGCCGGTATCGAAAGCCCGGCGCGCGGCGGCGATCGCCAGCCGCACGTCATCCGCCGACGCTTCCGGCCAGGTGCCGACCACGGCGCCGGCATGTCCGGGGCTCACGCGGTCGATCGTCCTGCCGGATGCCGCATCGACGGACTTGCCATCGACAAGCATCTGATAGCGGGATTTAATATTCAGCCGCGGGTCACGGGAATCGGGTGCAATGAAATTGGACAGCAATATCGTCTTCCGGCCGGCAAGATGGCGCCAGCCCCTCCCTGTTGATCCGGTTCTCAGGCCACCGGATTTTTGTTGCGCATGAATTGTATGGTACTGTATGGTGGCTTCAAATGGATGTCAACGCATGACGGCGGTAAAAGACGTGAACCTTGAATCCCTGAAGATCGATACCGGCGAAACCGCGGCGGCGCAGGTGGAACGGGACCTGCGCGAATCCATCATACGGCTGGAGCTCGCCCCCGGCACGCGGCTCTCCGAACAGGAGATCGCCACCCGCATGGGTGTCTCGCGCCAGCCCGTTCGCGAGGCGCTGATCGCCCTCGGCAAGTCGAAGCTGGTGGATATCCGCCCGAACCGCGGCACCGTCGTGGTGCGCATCTCGGCCCGCCAGATGATGGAGGCGCGTTTCGTGCGCGAGGCCATCGAGACCGCCGTCGCGCGCCGCGCGAGCGAATCCTTCGACACCTGGACCCGGCGCAAGATCGACACGATCCTCGCCCGCCAGAAGGCCGCGCGCGATGCGAACGATCACAACGCCTTCCGTCGCGAGGACGAGCAGTTCCACATCGCGATTGCCGAAGGCGCCGGATGCGGCCTGGCCTGGAACGCGATCTCGGACATCAAGGCGCATATGGACCGCGTCTGCAACCTGCAGCTCCGCCATCCGGACTCGATGACACGGCTGATCGGCGAGCACGAGGCGATCATCAACGCCATCGACACGCGCGACGCCGAAACCGCCGAGGCCGCCATGCGCAGCCATCTCAACGGCATCCTCACGGACCTGCCGCAGATCGAGGCGGCCAACCCCGACCTTTTCGAGTAGGGCGCGATCTGGAGCATTTCCGCTTTTCTCCGAATCGCGAAAACGCTCTATCCGTTTGTTTTTTTTCGCAATTCCCGACGCAAAATCGCTGCGCACTCTTGCTGGAATTGCGCTAGCGAGCGGCTGTTTTCGCCGCCGTCGTGTCCCGGACCACGAGCGGCCCGTCGACCTTGATCGTCATGGCACGCGTCTGCTTGCCGTGGATCGCCATGTCGATGAGGATCTCGGCGGCCTTCTGGCCCATCTCATAGTTGGGCAGGACGAGCGTCGAAAGCGGCGGATGGGTGTAGCGGGCGAGCTCCTGGTCGTCATAGCCCATGACGGAGAGGTCCTGCGGCACCCGCAGCCCCTTTTCCTGCGCCGCCTCCATGACGCCGATCGCCATCAGGTCGTTGCCGCAGAAGATCGCGGTCGGGGGATTGTCCAGGGAAAGCAGGTCGAGCCCGGCCTCGTAGCCGCGCAGCGGCAGCCAGTCGCCATCGCGCACCAGGCTCTCGTCAAAGGCGATGTCGGCGGTGGCAAGCGCCTGCTTGTAGCCCTTGAGACGGTCCATCGCCGCGTCCATCCAGGGCTCGCCGTTGATGAAGCCGATGCGCTTGTGGCCGAGCGCGGTCAGGTGCGCCGTCGCCGCAAAACCGCCCGCCACCTCGCCCGGCACGATCGCCACATGCTGGCGCGGCTCGCAATAGCAGTTGAGCAGCACGGTCGGGATGGATTTCAGCGCGGGCGGGACGGAGACCTTTCGCGTGAAGATCGTCGCATAGACGACGCCGGCAATGGCGGGGTCGCGCAGGACGGAGCGCAGCACCGCCTGCTCGAGGTCCGGATTGGAGCGCGTGGCATGGGCGGAAACCAGCAGTCCCTGCTCGAAGGCGTAGTCGCGGATGCCGTCGAGGCTGACGACGGGATGGGGGCTGGTCGAGATTTCGTCGACTATGAAGGCGATCGTGTCCTTCTCCACCGTTGGGGCAGCCGCGACCGGACCGCGGGTCGCCGGTAATTTATAACCGATCTTATGAGCAGCCTCTCGTACCTTCTGCTGCGTCTCAGGCGAAATGCGCGAGCCGGACATCTCGTTGAGGACGAGCGAGACGCTGGATTGCGAGACGCCGGCAATCCGCGCGACATCCGTCATCGTCGGCCGTCCGCCGCCTTCCTTGCCCGAATTGCGCCCGTTACCCCTGGCCATGCGTCCGTTCCTCGCCTCGGCGTGCTTTGCACTGCACGCGGATTTTTTGCAAGTGCTCATAATTTTGGCTCTTGACTGCTAATATTATTAGCGCAAGATTTGCCCATGTGAAGCAGGAATTTGCTCACGTCCGGTAGAGGAGCACCGGCCAGAACCTGGGAGGAGAACCCGCTCATGACCATGATTTCCCGTCGCACCTTCATGCTCGCGGCCACGGCCGCCGGCGCGCTTGCCGTTGCCGGCGTTGCGATCGCCCAAGTGCCGAAGCTCGAACAGAAGGACACCTACAAGGTCGGCTTCGCACAGACCGAATCCAACAATCCCTGGCGCATCGCCCAGACGAACAGCATGAAGGCCGAGGCTGAAAAGCTCGGCTACCAGCTCGTCTACACGGACGCTGCCGGTTCCGCCGCCAAGCAGGTCGCCGACGTCAACTCGATGATCGCCCAGGGCGTCGACGTCATCTTCCTTGCCCCGCGCGAGGAAAAGCCGCTGATTCCCGCCGTCATGGCCGCCAAGAAGGCGGGCATCCCGGTGATCCTGCTCGACCGCTCGGTCGATCCGTCGCTGGCCAAGGCCGGCGAGGATTACCTCACCTTCATCGGCTCGAACTTCGTCGAGGAAGGAAGGCGTATCGCCGAATGGCTGGTGAAGAACGCCAACGGCAAGTCGAAGATCATCGAATTGGAAGGCACGACCGGTTCGTCGCCCGCCAACGACCGCAAGAAGGGCTTCGACGAGGCGATCCAGGCGGCCGGCGGCTTCGAGATCGTCGCCTCGCAGACCGGCGACTTCGCCCGCGACAAGGGCCGCCAGGTGGCCGAAGCCCTGCTTCAGGCGCATCCGGATGCCGACATCATCTACGCCCACAACGACGAAATGGCGATGGGCGCCATCGCCGCGCTGGAAGCGGCCGGCAAAGTGCCGGGCAAGGATGTGCTCGTCCTGTCCATCGACGGCGGCAAGGAGGCCGTGCAGGCGGTTGTCGACGGCAAGATCGCCGCGGTCGTCGAGTGCAATCCGCGCTTCGGGCCCAAGGCCTTCGAGACCATGCTGCGCTATGCCAAGGGCGAGACGATCGAGCCGATGATCATCAACGACGACAAGTTCTACGATGCCTCCAACGCCGCCGCGGAACTCGCCGACGCCTACTGACCAGAACTCCCAAGCCTCTTGCGGCCGGGGCGGCTCCACCGTCTCGGCCGTTTCTTGAACGGGCCTGACCTTTGGTTCGTTCGGGTGTAGGCTCGTGATGCCCGTCCCGGAGGGCGGATAGAGGAGGAACCCGATGCTTCTGTCCATGCAGGGCATTTCAAAGGCGTTTGCCGGCGTTGCCGCGCTGAAATCCGCCTCGCTCGAGGTCGAGCCGGCGGAGGTCATGGCGCTCGTCGGCCAGAACGGCGCGGGCAAGTCCACGCTGATCAAGATCCTCACCGGCGTCTACCGCCGCGACGAGGGCAGCATCGCCTTCGACGGCAGGGAGGTCGACTTCTCGATGCCGGCAGAGGCGCAAGGCGCCGGCATCGCGACGATCTACCAGGAAATCAACCTCGCCCCGCAGCGCTCGGTGGCGGAGAACATCTACCTTTCCCGCGAGCCGAAGCGCTTCGGCCTGATCGACCATGCCGCCATGCGGCGCGGCGCCGAGGCCGTGCTGAAAACCTTCAACCTCTCCATCGACGTCGACCGGCCCGTCGCGCATTTCGATGCCGCGACCCGGCAGATGGTGGCCATCGCCCGCGCCGTCACGCAAAAGGCCCGCCTCGTCATCATGGACGAGCCCACCTCCTCGCTCGACGAGCGCGAGGTCGCCGTGCTCTTCGAGACGATCCGCACGCTGAAACGCGCGGGCGTCGCCGTCATCTTCATCGGGCACCGGCTCGACGAGCTCTACGCGATCTGCGACCGGGTGACGATCATGCGGGACGGCCAGACGGTCGCGAAAAGCCCGATGGCGGACATGCCCAAGATGGCGCTGGTGCGCCACATGCTCGGCAAGGAGCTCGCCGCCTTCCAGGCGATCGCGCCGGATGAGGGCGCGCCCGAGCGGTCCGTCCGCCTCGCGGTCGAGAATGCCGGTGCAGGCGTGCGTGTCCGCGATGTCAGTCTCGACGTGCGCGAGGGCGAGATATCGGGCCTTGCCGGCCTGCTCGGCTCGGGCCGCACAGAGACGGCGCGCCTGATCTTCGGTGCCGACAAGATGCAGCGCGGCACGATCCGCATGGACGGCCGCGTGCGCACCTATCGCGAGCCGGCCGACGCCATCGCCGATGGCATCGGCCTCGTCTCGGAAGACCGCAAGATCGACGGCATCGTGCCCGACATGAGCATCCGCGAGAACATGACGCTGGCGCTGCTGCCGAGGCTGAAGAAGGCCGGCATCGTCGACCGCGCGCGGCAGGACGAGATCGTCACCCGCTACATCCGCGCCCTCGGCGTCAAATGCGCCTCGCCCGACCAGCCGATCAGGGAGCTCTCCGGCGGCAACCAGCAGAAGGTGCTGCTTGCCCGCTGGCTCGCCACCGACCCGCGCGTCCTGATCATCGACGAGCCGACCCGCGGCATCGATATCGGCGCCAAATCGGAAATCCTCAAGCTGTTGCGCAGCCTCGCCGACGAGGGCCTCAGCGTGCTGATGATCTCCTCCGAGCTGGAGGAGCTGCTCGCCGCCGCCGACCGCGTGACCGTGCTCAGCGACGGCACGTCCGTCGCGACCCTGCCGCGCAAGGACTTGAGCGAAGCGGCGTTGCTTTCCGCCATGGCCCATCAGGTTGAATGACATGACGACGATCGAGACCCCCGCCCCGCAGCCCTCCGGCACGCTTTCTCCCGGCAGCCGGCTGTTCACGCTGGCAAGCCGCTACGGCACGTTCGTCGCCTTCCTGGCGCTCATCGTCTTCAACGTCGCGGTGACGCCGAACTTCCTTTCCTGGCAGACGCTCAACGTGAACCTCACGCAGGTCGCGACCATCGTCATCGTCGCGACCGGCATGACGCTCGTCATCGCCACCGGCGGCATCGACCTCTCGGTCGGCTCGCTGATGGCGATAGCGGGCGCGCTCGCGCCGATGATCTTCATGGGCCAGTTCTGGCAGGTGGAGAACATGGCATTCGCCGTGGCGCTCGCCTTCCTCCTTCCTATCGTCGTCGCCGGCCTCTTCGGCCTGTTCAACGGGCTGCTCGTCACGCGCTTTTCCATCCAGCCGATCATCGCGACGCTCGTGCTCTTCATCGCTGGACGCGGCATCGCGCAGGTCATGACCAACGGCAACCTGCAGGTCTTCAGGAACGAGGGCTTCCAGTTCATCGCCATGGGCCGCATCGCCGGCATTCCGGCGCAGGTCGTGCTGATGATCGTCATCGTCGCCCTCACCTTTGCGATGATCCGCTATACGGTCATCGGCCGGCAGATCATCGCCGTCGGCGGCAACGAGAAGGCCGCAAGGCTCACCGGCGTGCCGGTGAAGCGGGTCAAGCTCTTCGTCTACATGATCAGCGGCGCGCTTGCGGGGCTTGCCGGCCTCGTCGTGGTGGCGCGCAACTCCGCCAGCGACGCCAACCTCGTCGGCCTCGGCATGGAGCTCGACGCCATCGCCGCCGTCGCCGTCGGCGGCACGCTGCTCACGGGCGGGCGGGCGAACATCATCGGCACCGTGCTCGGCGCCTTCGTCATCCAGCTCGTCCGCTACACGCTATTGGCCAACGGCGTGCCGGATGCGGCCGCCCTCATCGTCAAGGCCGGGCTGATCGTGCTCGCCGTCTTCATCCAGCAACGCGCCGACAAGCCTTGAGGAGACCCATCATGCACGCCCTCCTCCGCCCCTTCGCCATCAAATCCTCCGGCGACATCGCCCGGCTCGGCGTCATCCTCGCGCTTTTCGGCCTCATCCTCTTCGGGGCGCTGCGTTACGACAACTTCCTGTCGTCCTACAACATCCTCTCGTTCCTGCGCTACAATTCCATGTTCGCGCTGATCGCCCTCGGCATGGCCTTCGTCATCATCACCGGCGGCATCGACCTTTCGGTCGGCGGCACGGCGGCAATGGCGAGCGTGGTGGCGGCGCTCCTTTCGCCCTTGCACTGGGCGGCCGGTCTCCTCGGCGGCATGGCCGCCGGATGCGCGGTCGGCGCGCTCAATGGCTTCATCATCACGAAGATGCGCATCCAGCCTTTCATCGCAACGCTCGCGACCATGCTCGCCGCCTATGGCACAGGCCTGCTCATCGCCAACAACCAGTCGGTCTCCGTCTCCTACGACAGCGGCTTCACGGTGATCGGCCAGGACGATTTCCTGGGCTTTCCCATTCCTGCCTGGATCGCGCTCGCCGCCTATGTCCTCGGCTGGCTGGTGCTCGAAAAGCTGCCCGTCGGCCGCCACGTCCTCGCCATCGGCGACGGCGAGGCGACAGCCGGCCTGATGGGCCTGAAAGTCGAGCGCACGCTTGCCGCCGTCTATCTCGCCTCCGGCACGCTCGCCGGCCTTGCCGGCGTCATCCTCGCCTCGCAGTTCGGCGCCGGCCAGCCGACGGAAGGCGTCGGCTGGGAGCTTTTCGCGATCGCGTCCGTCGTGGTCGGCGGCACGCTGCTGACGGGCGGTTCGGGCTCGGTCGGCGCGACGCTGGCCGGCGCGCTCCTCCTGGCCATGGTGTTCAACATCCTGAACTTCGAAAACGGCCTCGGCTGGATCTCGTTGTCCGCCTACTGGCAGTCCGTCATCCGTGGCGCCTTCCTGCTCGTCGTCGTCGTGCTGCAGGCCAAGCTGATGGCGCGCCACAGGAGCGCCTGAAGCGGGCATGGCCCATCCGTCACGCGCGCCCGTCATGGCCCTGCGCCAGCCGCAAGACCGGTGGCATCATGTCCGCTGGACACTGCACGTCCCGGTGAGCCTCCACGAGATCCGCGATCGAATGGCAATCCAGAAGGTCGAGCATGGAGTTGGTGAGATCGCGCAGAAGCGGTCCCAGAAATGCCTCCTGATTGCTGGTTTCGAGGGCAAAGGCGCGCGGCTGCGTCAACCGCACGACGTCGCCGAGCAGGATGTGGTCAGGCGGCTGAAGCAGCTTGAGCCCGCCGAACCGGCCGCGGCGCGTGGCGATCCATCCGGCTTTCGAAAGCTGAAGCACGACATGGGCGGCCCGGTCCTTCGACGTTCCGGCCTCCGCTGCCGCAAGGTTCGTGTCGATCTGCCTGCGGCGCCGGGCGCAGGACACGAGAATGCTGATTGCGATTTCCGTTTGCCGTGTCAGGCGCATGCTGCCTCCTCCCGATCCCGGTTGCGCTGGAGCAATTCCGGTGGAATCCGGTTCACGGAATTGCTCCAGCATCTGTTTTCACCGCGGCGGTGCCGCTTCGGCTGGAAATGCGTCAGAGCGCAAGGCTCGTCTCCCGGCCGACCCGCCCGATCTGCGTATGGGACGTCTTCTTCATCGCCTTCGGGGTCGTGCCGAACTGCTTGCGGAACGCCGCGGCGAAGTGGCCGAGATTGGTGTAGCCGACCTGGTTGGCCACCGTCGTCACCGACTGCTCGCCCGCCAGCAACGCGCTGCGCGCAACGATCATCCGCCGTTCCTTGAGATAGCCGAAGGGCGTCGTGTCGAAGAGGACCTTGAAGCCCTTCTTGAGCTTGAAATCGTTGATGCCGACCTCATGGGCGAGCGCCACCAGCGAGGGCGGATCGGAGAGGTTCTCGCTGAGAATGTCGCGCGCCCGCTTCAGCCGCTCGATATCGCCCGGCGAAAGGGCGCAATCGCAATGGGCCATGCACAGCCGCTCGAGGCCAAGCGCGATCAGCTCGTAGGCCTTGCTGGTCAGGAAGACCGAGCGCAGGGGCTCGCTGACCTGGGCGGTGGCCATCTGGTACAGCACGGCCTGAATGGAGGCGGACGGCAGGATTTCGCGGCTGAGCCCGCGCGCGCCGTCGCCGGCGAGAAACATCCGGATCGCCTCCGGGCAGGCCGCACTGAAGACGCGGCTCATGTAAGCGTGCGGCAGGCCGACGATGACGACGGAGAGCGCCTCATCGCGCCCGACCGTCGCCGGTTCGGCCGAAAAACCGTTCGAGACGAGCGCCGCCTCGCCACTGCCGAAGGCAATCCCGCGCTGCCCGGCCCGCCCGGGCAGGGTGAGCGTGCCGGCAACGACGAAAACCATCGCCGATCCGCGCCGCGGCAGCGCCAGCGGCAGGTCGCAACCCGTATGGGCCGCGCCGCTCACCATGGTGAGGCTGATGCCGTGATCGAGATGCACGACTTCGGTGCGGATGCCGAACGCCTCTTCGCAATCGGCACTGTCGAAAACCTTGATGTCTTCGCGCTGTCTGGTCTGCATCATGGGACACCTCACGCATTATGGAAGAAGGGACAGAGTCTTCCCGCTGGCATTGGCATCGGCATTTCCCGGCCCGCGCGCCTTCAGCCGGAGACGCCGTAGGCCGGCGCGCCCGCCGCCGGACTGTCCGCCACCGCCCGGTCTTCGCGGTAAAGCTTCAGGGCGAGCAGGCCGGCGAGGACCGCAAGGCCTGCCGCGATCAGCACCAGCGCCTGGTAACCCACCGCCCCGGCGACCTGGAGGGCGACGGCGCCCGACAGGAAGCCCATGAAGCTGTAGAGGCTGTATTGCGCCGTGAAATCGGTGCCCTCGCTGCCCGCCGCCGACCGGTCCATCATGATGGTCAGCATCACGGTGGCGATCGGGTTGTAGATCAGGAAAACGAGCACCAGGCCGGGTACGATCAGCAACGTCTCGCGCGCGCCGCCCGCAAGCGGCAGGACCGAAAGGATGATCGCCGCCTGCGCGAAAGCCGCGGCCACCAGCATGCGCTTGCGGCCGAAGCGGCGGATCAGCAGGCCCGCGCCGAAGACGGCGAGAAGGCCGACCAGCGAGCCGACGATGTTGAGCGTGAAGCCGACGGCCTCCAGCGGCCAGCCGATATCGACCAGCATGGGGCTCAGCATGGCGAAGATCATGCCGATGCCGAGCGGCACGATGACCATCAGCGCCGCCCAGCCCGCCATGCCCGGCCGCGCCCAGACGCGCCAGATGCGGCCGTAACCGGCGGCGGCGAGGGACGCCGGAACCTGCGGTTCCCGGAAGAAGAGGATCTGCACGAAGCAGGCGGCAAGCACGCCGGCCATCAGGAGGAAGCAGCCGGTCCAGCCGATCGTCGGGTAGAGCGCGAGCGTCAGCCCGCCGCCGAGCACGATGCCGACGAGGCCGCCGGCCACCTGCACGCTGTTGCCGAGGCCGCGCAGCTCCGCCGGCAGGAGACGGCAGGTAACGGCGTCCGTCGCAATATCCTGCGTTGCCGAGAAGACGGTAAGCACGAGCCCGAGCACGACCAGCAGCGGGAAATTGGCGAGGCCGTCGATCTGGCCGATGAGGACGAGCATGGCGATCATCGCCGCCTGCATCATAAGCAGCCAGCCGCGATAATGGCCGAGCCGGCCGAAGGAGACGCGGTCGACGAGCGGCGCCCAGAGTATCTTGAACACCCAGACGAAGCCGAGCAGGTACAGCGCGCCGATCTCTTCCAGCGTGCGGCCCTGTTCGCGCAGGATCGCCGGCAGGCCCATGAAGAAGAAGGAGACCGGCAGGAACTGCGTGACGTAGAGGCTGGCGATCAGGATCCAGTTCGCGGGTTTCATTTCGGTCCTCGTCTTTCGTTTTCACCGGCCCGGGCACTGGCCCGGGCCGTCATTTCTTCAGGGTGGCGATCAGAACCTGGTCGTGATGCCGAGGCCGATCGTGCGGCCGCGCGAGACCAGGACGGAGTTGATGTTCGCCGTCATATGCGCGCCCTGCTGCTCCAGCCGGTCGCCGATGAGGTTTTCGCCGAACACATAGAATTCCGTCTGGTCGATCTTCAGGCCCACCCGCGCATCGATGATGTGCTGGGCGTCGAGATCGAAATTGTTGCCGGTGTCGCCGGCGCGCTTGCCGACGAAACGGTAGCCGAGATAGCCGGTGAGCATCGGATCGCCCGACATGTTGAGGAAGTCCGCCTCGCCCTGGTAGGTGAGGCCCAAATTGGCCGACCAGAGCGGCACGTTCGGCACCTCGTTGCCGACCTTCGCCTGCAGGACGCCGCCCGCCGGGATGCCGGTGATCTCCGAATGGGTGAGCGTGACGCCGGCGAAGACGCCGAAGCCGTTGCCGAATTCCTTGCGGACCTCCGCCTCGACGCCATAGGTCTTCAGGTCGAAGTTCTCGATCGGGAAGGTCATGGTCGCCGGGTCGAAGCCGAAGATCGCCTCGTCCGTCACGTCGTTGTAGAAGCCGGCGACGGCAAAGCTCGTGCCGCTGTCGATGAGGTCGCCCTTCCAGCCCACTTCATAGGTCCAGATCGAGGTGGCGTCGTACCCGTCTTCCGGCAGGCCGATCGCGGCATTGCCGGTGAAGCGCGGGAAGCCGCCCGCCTTGTTGCCGCGGCTGACGCTGCCGTAGATCAGGTTCTCGTCGTTGAGCTTGTAGCTGAGCGAGACGCGGCCGGAGAACATGTCGAAGTTGCGCGCGCTGTCCTGCGCGAAGCTCGCCACCGTGCCCGGGAAGCCGGTGCCCGTGTAGAGGGCGTCGATCTTCTTGCGTTCATGGGTGTAGCGCAGCCCCCCGCCGATCTCGAAGCGTTCCGCGAAAGGCTGGGCGATGTCGAAGAAGATCGCCGAGGACGTCGAGGTGAGGTTGACATCGCGCGTGCCGTTGATCGAGGCCGACATGGTCGAGGTCCCGAAGGCATCTTCATGGAAATCGTTATAGGAGAAGACGCCGCCGACCACCCACTTCGTCTCCGAATCGTCGAGCGATTGCAGGCGGACTTCTTGGTAGAACTGGCTTTCGCGCTGGTCCGTGACGTTGAACTCGCCGTCATTGGTGTAGAATTCCGGCGGAATGACCATGCCGAACGCGCCGAAGGTGGCGCTGTTGATGTAACCGTCCGAATTGTCGGTCCAGTTGTAGATGTCGTAATAGGTGAAGCCCGTCGTGGTCTTCAGCGCGAAGGTCTCGAAATCGTGCGAGGTGTTCAGCGTGACATAGCCGAGGTCGCGCCTGAACTCGGGCGTCTCCTGATAGGCATGGCTGTCGCGCAGGAGGTACGGATAGCCGGTGTCGCCGTCGTATTTCTCGTAGCCGAGCGTGAGCTTGACCTCCGTCGTATCGCCCGGCGTCCAAAGCAGGGTGCTCTTGATCGCGCCGACGTCGAAGCCGCCGATGTCCTTCTCGCCGGGATGATCGTTTTTGACGTAGGCCCCGCGGCCCTGGTAACGCACGGCGAAGCGGCCGAAGAGCTCCTCGTTGATCGCGCCGCCGAGGATGAACTCGCCCTTGCGGTAGCCCTCGGTGCCGACTTCCGCGGTGATCTGGCGGATCGTCTCCGCATCGGGAACCATGCTCGTGATGTTGATCGCGCCGCCCGTCGAGTTGCGGCCGAAGAGCGTGCCCTGCGGCCCGCGCAGCACGTCGATCTGGCCGACGTCGAGCATCTGCCCGCTTGCCGCGAAGGCCGGCATGGGCACGCCGTCGATGATGGTCGGCGCGGTCGAGTTGTCGGGCGACAGCAGCGTCGAGAGCGTGCCGACGCCGCGCACGATCGGCTGGGCGGTGCGCGGATCGTCACCGTAATTGGGGATCTGCAGGCCGACGACGCGGTCGGAAAGGTCCTGCACGTCGTTGATCCGCTCGTTCGTCAGCTTCTGGTCCGTCACCACGGAGACGCTGACGGGCACGTCGAGCGGGTTTTCGGCATAGCGGCGGGCTTCGACGGTGATCGCCTCCAGCGTGGTCGAACCGTCGGCGGCCTGGGTCTGGCTCGTCGTCACGCGGTCGGTCTTGTCCTCCTCGCGCACGTCCTGCGCCAGCGCCGAGCCCGCCGCCGCCATCGTCACCGTGAAGGCGACGCCGGCCAGAAGCCGTGCCCGCCGGGTCGGCGCGCCGATCCGTTTGACGCCGGTCGCCGCATGGGTGCGGGCGAGGAAGGTGCGACGCGGTTCAGTCTGTGCGGGCGGCATTCGATACTCCAGTCGAATGGGCGAAGTTCACCGGCGCGGACCAAAAGGCCCACGGTCGGCTTCGCTTCGCGGTTTGAAATCAAAGGAAGATTATTGTCTCGGCTCCGGCATCGCCATAGGGCGGGTTTATGCCGGCGGGCAGTTTCCTTATGCGTGCGGATAAATCTCGCCGCGCGTCAATTGTCCCGGCGAATAACCGAAATAGCGCTGGAAGGCGGTCGAGAAATTGCTGCCATGGCGGTAACCGGCGAAGTGCGCCGCCTGGGTCACGGTCCAGCCGTCGCGTTCCAGCCCGTCGCGCGCCTTCTCCATGCGCACGTCATGCAGGAAGGCGATGACGGACTGGCCGTAGACCTCGCGGAACTTGATCTTCAGGCTGGAAACGCTGACGCCGGCCTCGCGGGCGAGCGAGGTGAGGCTGTGCTCGGCCCCGGGTTCCGACATCATCAGGTCGCGGATGCGCGCCATGCGCATGCGGTCGTTGCCCCTGACATGCGAGCGCTCGTCAGGGCCTTCCCGGCCGGCGGCCTGGATGGCGAGGGCCACGACCTCCAGCGTGTAGCTTTCGACGAGCAGGCAGCCCACCGTGCCGCACAGTTGCGGATTGAAGAGTTGGCCGCAGAGCGCGCTCATGCGCACGCCCGTGCCGAAGGGAACGATCTCGCTGCTGCGCGTGCGCGCATCGACGAAATCGGCGAGATTGGCCTCGGCGATCACCTCGGGCCGAAGCTGGATCAGCATGGACTTGCAGCGATGGCCGCGGCTGTAGCGACCGGTGGTACGTACGTCGTCGGCGAAGGAGAAGAACGCGGCCTCGCCCGGTTGCAGCACCATGGTCTGGCAGCCGTTGCCCGGATTGAACTCGGAGGGCCGGCCCTCCAGCGATAGCACGATGGAGAGCGAGCGCGGAAAGATCGCCGAATGGTCGCTGTCGCTCAGCGCCGTCATCTGCGCGGTGCTGAGATTGATGCCCGTGCTCAACTCGCGCAGCCCCAGCCAGCCTTCGAAGAGCGGGCTTTCCTCGTCGCCACCGGCCTTTTGCGTCAAAAGCGCATAGTCGTCACAGAACACCATCGACGCCTTGGAGAAATCCCGCGCGGAAACCGCAGGTCGATGCGCTTGAGAATGATCCGACAATCCCGTCATCTACGACAACCCGTTCAAGGTGGAACCGCTTGGAGCATAGACGAATGCAACCGCCGGATCGGACCACGGCCGTTCCGGCGGTTGATGCGCCGCCATGTCGCAGACACTAAGTCATGAATTTGCATTTAGCAATAAACATGACAAAAAAACTCCAGATATATAACCCGCCGCAGAAGATCGGGCCATGCCGAGCGCTTCGCGGTCAGCCGTTTCCGCCCTGCGCGTCTGGCGGGCGCAGCGTCGCGGCTCCCGCAAGGATCACCTCCAGCTTGCGCCGCCACCATTGTCGCGGATGACTGCGCAGGACCTCCGCCATGGTGTTGAGCGCGGTGGCGATCGACGCGTCGATCCTGCCCGCCTCGCTCCACGCGCCTGCGACCTTCTCGCCGAGCGTGTCGCCCTCCTCGTGCGTCTGCTGGAGGCTCTGCCAGGCGGAGACGCTTTCCGTGGTCATGTCGATGATCATGTCGACGACGAGGGCGGCATCGGACGTGGAAAAACCGAAGGCTTCAAGCCGGCGCACCGCCTCGGCGAAGGCCTCTATGCCGGACTGGGGGGTGTTGCCCAGCCGCCGCAGCACCTGCGCGAGGCCCGGATGGGTTTCGTAGAGGTCCCACACGGCCTCCGCCATGGTCCTGAGGTAGTCCTGCCAGTCCTCTGTCTCGGATCGCCAGTCGAGCCGGCCGATCGCAAGGTCGGCCGCCGCGAGCAGGATGTCGTCCCGGCTCCTGGCGTGACGATAGAGCGAGGAATGGTCGACGCCGAGGCGGGCGGCGATCCGCACCAGCGTCGCCCCGTCGAGACCGATGTCGAGGGCCGCCACCGCGATCGCCTCACGCGAGATAAGCGCCGGGCGACCGGGACGGGCCTCTCCCTCCACGCCGCCGCGCGGCGCGCGCTTGCGTCCCGTCGTGCTCATGGCCTTGCCTCCGTCTCGTCGTCGCCGATCTGCCAGCGTGCCGCCCGGTTGCGCAAGCCCCAGAGGTGGGCATAGAGCCCGCCGCGCGCCAGCAGGCCGTCATGCGTGCCCTGTTCGGCGACCGCCCCGCCGTCGAGCACGACGATATGGTCGGCGTTGCGGATGGTCGAAAGGCGGTGGGCGACGACGATCAGCGTGCGGTCCCGGGCAAGGCCAGCAAGGGCGGTCTGGATGGCCCGTTCGTTGCTCGGGTCGATGGCTGCCGTCGCCTCGTCGAGCAGCACGATCGGCGCGTCCTTCAGGATGGCGCGGGCGATGGAGATCCGCTGCCGCTCGCCGCCGGACAGCATTGCCCCGCCCTCGCCGACGAGCGTCTCGTAGCCATCCGGCAACGCCATGATGAAATCATGCGCCTGCGCCCCGCGCGCCGCTGCCTCGATGGCCCGCCGGTCCGCCCCCGGCCGGCCTTCCGCGATATTGTCGTGGATTGTTCCGGAAAACAGGTAGACGTCCTGGAAGACCACGGCGATGTGCGCGGCAAGATCCTCGAACCGCATCGCGCGAAGATCGACGCCGCCGAGCGTGATTCGCCCCTCGCCGACCTCCCAGAAGCGGGACAACAGGTTGAGCAGCGTGCTCTTGCCCGAGCCGGACGGACCGACGACGGCGACGACGCTGCGCTCGGGGACTGAAAAGCTGACGTTCCGCAGCACCGGCCGTCCCGGCACATAGGCGAACCCGACCCCTTCGAAGGAGACGGCAAAGCCGTTCGGCCGCGCCGCTGTCTTCGGCTCCGGCAGGAGGGGGGCGTGAAAAATATCGTCCATGCGCGCGAGCGACGCCTCCGCCGTACGCGCCGTCTCCATGACGTTGAGCAGGGAGAGGATCGGCGCGTAGAGCGTCGTCAGCAGGCCGAGCACGCAGACCAGCGTGCCGGCCGGAATCTCGCCCACGACATGGCGATAGCCCGCAAGCGCGACGACCAGCGGAATGCCGAGCATCACGATGGCGGCAAAGCCGACCATGGGCACGACGAGCGCGGCGATCATGCGCACCGAAACCGCATGGAACCGGTCGAGCGCGGCGCGAAAACCCGTCCAGCCGTCGGCGAGCCGGTTGAACGCCCGGATGACCTTCATGCCCTCGACATAGTCGATCATCCGCGCCGCCGCCTCCGCCTGGGCGCCTTGCCGGTCCGCCGCGAGCGCCGCCAGGCGCCGGCTCGACCAGAGGAAGACGGGCGCGGCGAGAAGGACCGGCGCGAGCGCGATCAGCGCCGCAGGCCAATCGGTCGCAAGGAGGAAGCAGAAGACGGCGAACGGCAGGCCGATCGCCTGGGCGATCTTCGGCAGGCCCTCGGCCAGAAAGACCTCCAGCATCTGCATGTCGCCGGTCAGCGCCGTCACCGTGTCGCCCTTGTGGCGGCAGAGGTGAAAGCCCATCGGCAGCAGGCGAAGCCGCTCCAGCATGGCCATCCGCAGGTTCCCCGCGACGAGATGGCTGGCGATCCAGCAGTCGCGGGTCGCCAGCAGGCCGAAGAGCACCTGGCCCGAAAGGGCGCAAAACATCAGCGCGCTCGCCTGCACGGCCCATGCGGCGGTGACGGCGCGGCCCTCGGCGAGATCGGCGACGACCCAGACGGCGACGGCGAAGGAGAGGCCGAGCGCGGCCGATTGCAGGAAGCGGAAAAACGTTCCCCGCACCACCATGCCCCTGTGCGGGCCGGTCAGGCCGAAGAGGCGGACGAGGCTGCGGATATCGGAGCCGGTCGTGACGGAAACGTCATGCGCGTGGACGTTCATTGCGCCGCCTCCGGCATCCTGTTTTCCCCGGTGAAGGCGGCCGAACGTACCGCTTCCCAATCCGCCCACAGGTCGGCATAGAGGCCGCGCCGGTGCAACAGGGCGTCATGGCCGCCGCGCTCGGCCACCCGGCCCTCCGACAGGACGACGATCTCCGACGCCGCCGCGATGGTGTGAAGCCGATGGGCGACGACGATCAGCGTGCGGCCCCGGGCAAGCGCGCTGATCCCCGCCTGGATGGCCGCCTCGCTGTCCGGATCGGCAAAGGCCGTCGCCTCGTCGAGCACGATGATCGGCGCATCCTTCAGGATGGCGCGGGCGATGGCGATGCGCTGGCGTTCGCCGCCGGAAAGTTGCACGCCGCGGCTGCCGATAGCTGTGTCATAGCCCTGCGGCAAGGCCGAGATGAAGCCGTCCGCCTGGGCCGCCCGCGCCGCCGCCCGCACCTCCTGCCGGCTCGCGCCCGGCCGGGCGATCGCGATGTTGGCGGCGATCGTATCGGAGAACAGGAAGACGTCCTGGAAGACGAAGGCGATCTCGTCCATCAGCTGCGCCGTCGGGATGTCGCGCAGGTCGACGCCGCCGAGCGTGATACGCCCGGCGGCGACATCGTTGAACCGCGCGACGAGCGTCGCCGCCGTGCTCTTGCCCGAACCGGACGGGCCGACCAGCGCCGTGACCGCGCCGGCACGCGCTGTGAAGGACACATCCCGCAGCACGAGGCGCTCGCCATAGGCGAACGAGACATTGTCGAAGACCACATCGCGGCCGGAAAACGCCACGCGACATGCCGCCTCCGGCTGGGCCGGCGTCGCCAGCAGGTCCTCCACCGCCCGCGAGGCGACGGAAATCTGCGCGAGATGCTGGAACAGCGCGAAGAGTTTCATCAGCGGCAGGCTGTAACCCGCGCCGAGGATGACGAAGAAGACGAAGGTCACGACATCCAGCGTGCCGGCCGCCATGAGCCAGAGGCCCGCCGGCAGGATCAGCGTGATATTGGCAAGGACGAGCGCGTTGAACGCCCCGCCGAGCGGCACATAGGCCCGCGTGATCTCCGTTTCGATGCGCACATAGTCGCGCACGGCGGCGGCCGCCCCGGCGAGGCTCTCGCCGCTGCGGTTGAAGATCTTCACCACCGGCATGCCTGCGACATATTCCACCACGGCGGCGTTCATGCGCGCGCTCGCCCCCTGGAACGCCGGCACCTTGCGCGCGGAGCGCAGCATGGCGATGCCGATCAGCAGGAAGGAGAGCGGCGTCAGGAACACCGAGGCGAGCGCCATGCGCCAGTCGACGGCAAAGAGCCAGGCGGAGACCGCGAGCCATGTGACGACGGCACCCGTGCCGTCCGGGATGCCGTGCGCCGCGATCATCTCCAGCCGCTCCGGCTCGTCGATGACCAGCGCCTTCGCCTCCCCGCCGGTGCGGGCGGAAAGCCAGCCGAGCGGCAAACGCGAAAGATGCGCCGCGACGGCGAGGCGCAGGTTGCGGATGACGCCGAAGGCGGCGGCATGGCCCTTGGCGACGGCGGCTGCCTGCGCCGCGTGGCCGAGCAGGACGGCACCGGCGGCAAGCCCCGCCGACGACAGGACGGAAGAAAGCGACACGGTACCCTCGATCACCGAAACAACGACCCGCCAGACGATGTAGAGCGGCACGAGCTCGAAGGCGGCGGCGAGCGTGGCAAGCAGCATCGACAGGACGATGGCGCGCCGCGCGCCGCCGGCATGGCCGAGCAACAGGCGGAAGCTCGAAAGGTAGTCCACCCTTTCTTGCGCGCCGGCCGGCCGACAGGTCCGTCCGCGCCGCGCCGTTTGCGTTTCGTCACACTCCATCACGCACTCCCGGGCACACAGGCTGACGGCAGCACTAAACGGCTCGGCGACATTTTGCAACATACTGTTTCAAATTCTCCATGGCGCTACTCGCAAGACTTGTTTTCCTCAACACTTTCAAGGTCGTAAATCGAAAAACTCCGCAAGTGCCTCCCGCACCTAAACTCCGCATCCGGCCTAATTCGCTCCTCTGCGGAGCGGTCCGTACCCGGCGCTTCATTGTTTAAGGGACAACAGACCCGCGACCGCCGGCCGGCGGCGCGTGAACGAGTGCCGGACTGCGGAGAACGCCGTGACTGTTGAGCCCGTTGCGATCATCGGAATGACCTGCCGGTTTCCGGATGCGCCCGACGTCGAGACCTTCTGGAAGAACCTCGTCGAGGGGCATGAGGCGATCCGCCCGCTCTCGCGCGAGGAGATGGAGCGCCAGGGCGTCGACCCGGCGCTCGCCGCACGGCCGGATTATGTGAACGCCGGCACGGTGGTTGCCGACGCCGACTGCTTCGATTTCGCCTTCTTCGGCTATTCGCCGCGCGAGGCAGAACTGATGGACCCGCAGCATCGGCTGTTCCTGGAGGAATGCCGGCGGCTGATGGACAGCGCCAACCTGACGCGCAGCGGCCTCAAGGTCGGCGCCTTCGCCGGCTGCCGCCAGAGCACCTACCAGCCGCTCCTGCCGCCGATCCGGGCCGAGGAGATCACCCGCACGGAAAGCTTCCAGCAGCTGATGGGCAACGACAAGGACTACCTCGTCACCCGCGCCGCCTACAAGCTGAACCTCACCGGTCCGGCAATGACGGTGCAGACCGCCTGCTCCAGCTCGCTCGTCGCCGTGCACCAGGCCGTCGAAAGCCTTTTGGCGCGCGACTGCGACGCGGCGCTTGCCGGCGGGGTCGCCATCTCCTTCCCGCAGGGCGCGGGCTATTTCCGCCAGTCCGGCATGATCTTTTCCGAGGACGGCCATTGCCGGCCCTTCAGCGCGGCCGGCACGGGCATCGTCGCCGGCAACGGCCTCGGCCTCGTCGCCCTCAAGCGGCTGGCGGATGCGGAGCGGGACGGCGACACGATCCACGCCGTCATCCTCGGCTCGGCCGTCTCCAACGACGGCAGCGCCAAGATCGGCTATACTGCGCCCGGCCGGGACGGACAGCAGCGCGCGATCCGTGAGGCGCTCGCCCGAAGCGGGGTTTCCCCCGCCGACATCGGCATGCTGGAGGCGCACGGCACCGGCACGCCGCTCGGCGATCCCGTCGAAATCGGTGCGATCTCGGAGATTTACCGCGCCGCCGGCGCTGATCCGCAGAACACGGCCCTTGGCTCGGTGAAGGGCAATCTCGGCCATCTCGATACCGCCGCGGGGGTCGCAAGCCTCATCAAGGCGACGCTTTCGGTGCGCGAGGCCCGCATTCCCGCAAGCCTCCATTGCAAGCCGGAAAATCCCCGCATCGATTTCGCCGCTTCCCCCTTCGACCTGGCCGTCGAAACGGCAGAATGGCCGGAGCGTTTCAAAAGGCGTATCTCGGCGGTCAGTTCCTTCGGCATCGGCGGCACCAATTGCCATATGATCGTCGCGGCCGCTCCGACACGGAAGGCATCGGCCGGGATCGCCCCGCCGCGACAGGTGCTCGTCTGGTCGGGCCATGGCGCGGAGACGCTCGGCGAAAGCCTTCCCCTCATCGCCGATCGGCTCGACGACGGCCGCCTCACCACCCAATGCGCGACCGCCGCGCTGCGCCGGCAGCATTTCGGCCATCGCATCGCCGTGACCGGACGGACGGCGGAAGAGCTTTCGGATGCGCTTCGGGCGGCAAGGCCCGCCAAGGCCGGCGGAGGCCGCACCGCCTGGATGTTCAGCGGCCAAGGCAGTCAATATGCGGGCATGGGCGCGGCGCTCCATCGCGAGAGCGCGCCGTTCCGCGACGCCATCGAAGCCTGCCTCGCCGGTTTCGCCGCGAACGGGATTTCCGATCTCGATCGCGTGCTATTCGATCCCGAGCGGGCGAGCGACCTCGACCGTACGCTCTATACCCAGCCGGCCCTCTTCAGCTGGCAATACGCCTTCGCCGAGATGCTGCACGGCTGGGACCTTGCGCCCGATCTCGTCTTCGGCCATTCGGTCGGCGAGTTCGCCGCCGCGGTGACGGCCGGGCTTTTGCCGCTCGACGCCGCCATCCGCCTCGTTGCGGCGCGCGCCCGGCTGATGGAGAACGGCACGGAACCCGGCGCGATGATCGCCCTCTCCCTGCCGGCGGAACAGCTCGAAACCCTGCTGAAAAACCATGCCGAGATCAGCCTCGCCGCCATCAACGGCCCCGATCGCTACAGCCTGAGCGGCCCGGAGCCTGCCGTGACAACGCTCGCCGCCGATCTCGCACGCCAGAAAATCGCCCACCGCCGCCTCGCGGTGAACCGCGCCTTCCACTCGCGGACCATGGAGGCGATCCGCGCCGACTTCACCGCAGCCTGCCCGGCACCACAGCAAGACGACGAGAGCTGCATCATGCTCTCGACGCTGACGGCCTATGCCGTCGAGCCTGAAGAACTCGACGCCGCCTATTGGTATCGGCAGCTGCGCGAGCCCGTGAATTTTTACGGCGCTGCGCAGCGGCTTGCCGAATTCGAGATCGACAATGTGCTGGAAATCGGCCCGGACGGCAGCTTCTCGCGTCTGCTCCGCAGCATGGAGCTGCCCCAGACCATCGGGACCGTCGTCGACAGGAACGAAGCGGACCTTGCCGCCGTCATCGCGGCACTCTACCGGCTCGGCTGTGACGAACCGGTAGAGTCTCTTTATCGCGCGTCCGGTGCGGCGTTCACCGAAATGCCCGCCATCCGCCTCGCCAAAAGCCGGTGCTGGCCGGATGGCGAAACCGTGGCAACCGCGCGCAGCGGCACGACGTCCGGCCTCGCGCCACTGCTTTCGCCCCTGTGGCAGCCGCTTGCAGGACGAAACAGCGGCTTCCGCCTTTCCTTCGCGCGCCCGCTGCCGCTGGCGGCCCGTCCCCTGCACGCAACGGACCGCCGCGGCTTCCTCGGCCGCGGCGCGGTCAGCCTCTCGCTCGAAGATGCGACGATCGACGCAACCTATGAGCCGGCCTGCGGGTCCGATCTGCCGGACGCCGCCTCGCTGCCGCTCGCCGCGTGGCTGGCAGCCGCCGCGAGCGCCGGCAGGGCGATTTCGGGCGGCTGGCTCTCGCCCGGCTGGCAGGCCGCGACGGATGTCAGGGAGGTGGAGGACGGCGCCTATCTCACCGATGGCCTGCGCTGCCTCGCCCGCCTCGATCTCGTCACGTCGGAAAGCGCCGAGGAAGACCAACCCGTCCAGCTCTGGCGCTGGCGCTGGCAGGAGCTTGCGCGCCTCTACCAGCAAAAGCTCAGCCGCTCGTCGATCGCGGCCGCCGAGGACTGGCTGATCGTTGGCGACAATGCGGTGGCAGGTGACCTCGCCGCCATCGGCCGCTGGATCGGCCACAACGTCATCCTGCGCGATGCGCCGGTCGACGGCGATTTCGCCCAGGTGGTGGATTGCCGCGGAGCCGGCGCAGCCGGCGCGTTCGCCGACGGCCATGCCCATCTCCAAACGGCGGTGACGCGCGCGCTCGAATGGCTGCGCTACGGCCTCGCCCACCCGGCTTGCCGCATCGCCAATCTCGTCTCGCATGCCTGCGACCCGTTCGACGCCACGGCCCTGGGGCCGGACTGGGCGGTCATGCAGCTCTGGCGCAGCCTGCGCAACGAGCAGCCCCACCTGCCGATCGCCTGCCTCGACATTGGCGACGCCACGGACATCGAGACGCTGGCGGCCCATCTCGAACACCTGCACGATCTCGGCGCTGCACTCGCCTTGAGGGGTGGAAAACTCTACGAGCCGACGCTGGAGAGCCACCCGGCGATCCGCGACACGGTGCCGCTCGCCTGGCCGCAAGACAGGCTGACTCTGATCGCCGGCTTCGGCGCGGTCGGCCGGGAACTCGCCCTGTGGCTCGCCGGTCAAGGATGCCGTCATCTCGCCATCGTCCTCCACCGCGCGCCGGACGCCGCGCAGGACGCCTGCCTTGCGGCCCTTTCCGCCGCTGGCGTCACCGTCACCATGGTCGAAGCCAGCCTCACCGATGTCGAAGCCCTGCGCAAAGGCATCGCCGCGCTCCCCCGGCCGGTCGGCCAGGTGTTCCACACCGCCCATGCCGGAACCAGCCAGTTGCTGGCCGACGAGACCGCGGAGCGCTTCGCCTCCGCCATCGCCGTGAAGGTGGCGGGCAGCCTTGCGCTCTACGAGGCCGTGGCGGACCAGCCGCTGGCGCTGTTCTGCCTCTTCAGTTCCGCCGCTTCGCTGCTCGCCATGCCGGGCGCGGCCTACAACGCCGCCAATGCCTGGCAGGATTCCTTCGCCGCCCATCTTCGCGCCAGGGGCGCGCCGGCGCTCTCCATCGCCTGGGGCCAGTTCGCCATGGACCGGCGCGCCGACAAGCTGGAGCAACTCGGCAAGACGAGCCTTCGCCCGATCCCCGCGGAGACCGGCTTTGCCGTGATGAACCGCCTCCTGAAGGACGGCGTGAGCGGCCTCGTGCCCATCTCGGTCGATCCGTCCGCCCTCGCCGCCGCGACGGGCGGCATGCCCGCGACGCGCGGGCTGCTGCGCCCGCTGCTCGCCGCCGAGATGGCGCGGGAGGAGGAAAGCGTGGTCGATCTCGCGCTCGGCGGCCTCTCCCAGGCCGAGCGCGCCGCGCGCATCGCCCACTATCTGCGCCAGGTCATCGGCAAGCGGCTGAAATTCGCCAGCGACGCGCTGGACGCCGCCAAGCCCTTGACCGAACAGGGTGTCGATTCCCTCATCTTCCTCGAACTCGTGCACATCATAAACGGCCAGTTCGCCCTGACGCTGCCACCGACCGCCGGCTACGAGCACGGCACGATCGACGCGCTGTCGAAACACATCGCCGGCCTCCTCGCCGAAGGCGACGACATCGATTTCTCCAGGCCGCTCGGCAAGGGCGAGATCGAGATTATCGCACGTCCGGAGGAGCGCTTCGAGCCGTTCCCGCTCACCGATCTGCAACAGGCCTTCTGGGTCGGCCGTAGCGGCGGCATGCAGCTCGGCAGCGTCTCCTGCCACGAATATATCGAGATCGATCTCGAAGACCTCGACGTCTCCGCGCTGGAGACGGCCTGGAACCGGCTGATCCGCCGCCACGAGATGATGCGCTGCATCATCACGCCCGCCGGCCGCCAGCGCATTCTCGAAACCGCGCCGCACTATGCCGTCAAGGAACGCGACCTCACCCGCCTCGCCGAGGCCGAACGCGACGAAAGGCTCGGCGCGATCCGCGAGCGCATGTCCTATCAGGTCTTCGATCCGCAGGCCTGGCCGCTCTTCGAGCTGACGGTGAGCCATCTGCCGGGCGGGCTGTCGCGCATCCATCTCGACATGGATCTCCTGGTCTTCGACATCCAGAGTTTTCGCGTGGTCTTCGGCGAGCTCGCCACGCTGCTCGCCGACCCCGATGCCGAACTGCCGGACCTTACCCTTTCCTTCCGCGACTATGTGCTCGCCGAGGAAGCCGCCCGCCGCGGCCCGCAATGGGAGCGCGCGAAAACATTCTGGCTGGAAAAGCTCGACACCATCCCGGCCGCACCCGACCTGCCGCTCCGCCGCGCACCGGCCGAGGTGACGCGCCCGACCTTCCGCACGCTCGACCATCGCCTGTCCTCCGCCCATTGGAAGCGGTTCCAGGCGCAGGCCGCCAAGCTCGGCCTGACGGCGAGCGGCGCGCTGCTCACCGCCTTCACCCATGTGCTGTCGACCTACAGTAAGGCCCCGGACTTCACCCTCAACATCACCTATTTCAACCGCAAGGCCGTGCATCCGCAGGTCATGGACATCTGCGGCGACTTCACCTCGCTGATGCTGCTGCCCGTCGCCGCGCGCGAGGGCGAGACCTTCCTTTCCGCCGCCCGCCGCACGCAGGACGACCTCTGGCAGGCCTTGGCTCACCGCGAATTCAACGGCATCCGCCTGATGCGCGAGCTCGGCCGCCACCGCAGGACGGGGGCCGACGGCGTCGACATGCCCGTGGTCTTCACCAGCATGATCGGCATGGATTTCGACGATCCCGCCCGCGCCGACTGGCCGCTGACCAGCCGCCAGGTCTTCCAGATCAATCAGACGCCGCAGGTTTGGCTCGACTATCAGGCGACCGAATATGGCGGGGCGCTGGTGACGCGCTGGTTCATCGCCGACGACCTGTTCGAACCGCGGCTGATCGAGGGCATGTTCCGCGCCTATACGGACTTTCTTCAGATGCTGTCCGAAGAGAACGGACTCTGGGAGACGCTGGTTCCGGACCTCCGCCCCGCCGAGGACCGCAGCCTCGCCGCCGGCCTCACCGTCGCCGGAGAGCGGCCTTCCGGCTCCCTCATGCCCTCGCTTCTGCAACGCAGCGCCGAGGCGCGGCCGGAGAGCGTCGCCATCCTCAGCCCGCAGGGCGACCGGACCTACGCCGCGCTCCGGGCCGACGTGAACCGCCTCGCGCACCACCTGATCGCGCTTGGCGTCAAGCCGTCCGAACCCGTCGCCGTGGTCATGGCGCGCCAGCCGGATGCGGTGCTCGCGGCCCTCGCGATCCAGGCCGCGGGCGCGTGCTACGTCCCCGTCAACGGCGACTACGAGAACGAGCGGCTTGCCGCCATCCTTCGCGACCTCTCGCCCTTCGCCGTGCTGACCAGCGGCGGCGGTCCCGCCCTGCCGCCCGAATTCCGTCGGATCGAGCTTTCGGGCCTTACCCTCGACGGCCTGCCGGAGACGGCCCCGGAACCGCGGCAGACGGAAACGGACCTTGCCTACATCATCTACACCTCGGGCACGACCGGCCAGCCGAAGGGCGCGATGCTCGACCATCGCGGCCCACTGAACACCATCGCCGCGCTCATCCGCCGCCTCGCCGTCACCGAGACGGACCGCACGCTCTCGCTCTCGGCCTTCCATCACGACATGTCGGTCTTCGACGTCTACGCCATGATGGCGACCGGCGGGGCCGTGATCCTGCCGGACCGCGAGCGCTCGAAGGACGCCATGCACTGGCTGGACCTCGTAAAGCGCCATCGCCCGACCATCATCAACGCCGTCCCGGCCTTCGTCTCCATGCTGCTCGACGCGCAGGCGCTGAGGGGGGCGGACCTGCCCGCCCCGCGCCATGTCATGATGGGCGGCGACTGGATTCCCCTTGAGTTGGTGCGCCGCATGAAGGCGCTGTGGCCGGACTGCGCGATCCACAGCATCGGCGGGCCGACGGAGACCGCGATCGTCTCGGCCTATTACCATCTCGCCGCGCTCGATCCGGCCTGGACGAAAATCCCCTATGGCCGCCCGCTGGAGAACCAGACCTGCCGCATCCTCAACCCGGCCGGACAGGAGTGCCCGACCGGCGTCGTCGGCGAGATCTGCACCGGGGGCCTTGCCATGTCGCTCGGCTACTGGCGCGACGAGGCGCGCACGGCGGAGCGCTACCGCCTGCATGTGCCGAGCGGCGAGCGGCTGTTCCACACCGGCGACCTCGGCCGGCTCGGCGCGGACGGCGAGATCGAGATCGTCGGCCGCATCGACAACCAACTGAAGATCAACGGCATGCGCATCGAGCCGAGCGAGATCGAGGCCGTGCTCGGAGAACATCCCCATGTGGCGGAGGCGGCCGTGGTCTATGGCGGCGCGCCGCTGAAGCAGCTGCACGCCTATTTCACCCTGACTGCCGATGCGCCGTCGCAGCGCGGCGAAACGAACGGCGACAACGGCTGGCACCGCGCGCTCACCGTGGGCGACTGGGCCTGCAACGACCTGCCCGACGATTTCGACCTCGACCGCTACGGCGCGCACTTCGCCGCCATGGAGCAACTCAGCACCTGGGTCATGCTCGGCGCGATGCAGGAGGCCGGCTATTTCCGCAAGGCCGGCGACACGGCGCGGGAGGACGAAATCTCGTCCGCCCTCAGTGTGAAGGAGAGCTACGCAAAACTCTTCCGAAGCTGGCTCGACGTGCTGGAGGCGGACGGCTATCTCGACCGCGCCGGGGACGTCTACCGCGCCACGCCGCGCATCGCCGAGGCCGACGGCCGCGCAGAATTGCAGGCCGGCATGGCAGCCCGCGCGGCGGCGGGGGCGGATTACGATCGCCGCATCTGGTCGCTTTACGAGCGCTGCATCGCCAATCCGCGCGCCCTGCTCGACGGCACGCTCAATCCGCTCGAGCTGATGTTCGAGGGCGGGCGCACCGATTTCGTCGAAAGCTGGTATCGCGAGAACCCGGTCTCGAAACACTTCAACATGGTGGCCGGCGAAACCGTGCGCGGCCTGTTCGAGGGCCACGATCCCGCCCGCCCCATCCGTATCCTGGAGTTCGGCGCCGGCATCGGCTCCGTCACGCATGACATCCTGAAGGCCTTGCCGCACGAAAACTTCACCTACACCTTCACCGACCTTTCACGCTACTTCCTCGAAAACGCGCAGAATGTCTTCGCCGACTGGCCGCAGATGCGCGTCGGCCTCTACGACATCAACGAAGACCCGGCGCTGCAAGGGCTGGAGCCCACCGCCTACGACCTCATCATCGGCGCGAATGTGCTGCACGACGCGATGGACGTGAACCGCAGCAGCCGGTTCATCCGCTCGCTGCTGAAGCCTTCCGGCCATCTCCTCCTGGTGGAAGGTACGCGCAATCCGCGCTTCCAGCTCGTCAGCCTCGGCTTCGTGGAAGGTCTCAGCCACTACGAGGACGAGCGGCTGGAAACCCATCTGCCCATGCTGAGCGCGGACGTCTGGCAGGCCATGCTTGAACGGGCCGGCTTTGCGCGCCGCACCGCGCTGCCGAAGCCGGGCAACCCGGTCGAGCGGATGAACTACCATGTCATCCTCGCGCAGAACGGCGATACGGCAACCGTCCTCTCCCGCGAGGCGCTCGACGCCTGGCTGAAAACCCGCCTGCCCGACTACATGGCCCCGCAGCAATGGCATCAGCTTTCCGCCATGCCGCTGACGGCCAACGGCAAGGTCGACCGATCGCGCCTCGCGGCCGCCGTCGAGAGCACGGTGCGCGAGGTCGAACAGGCCGATGATCCCCTTGCCGAAGGGCTGCAAACCACGCTTGCCGCGCTCTGGGGCGAGGTGCTGGGGCAGGAGATCGTCTCGGCCTCGGCGAATTTCTTCGTGCTCGGCGGCGATTCCCTGCTGATGACGCGGCTTTCGAGCCTCATCCAGCACCGCTTCGGCGTCGCGCCGGATCTCGCTTCGCTGCTGCGCGCGCCGCTCTTGAAGGATCAGGCGCGGCTCGTCGCCGATCTTCCGGCGGCGGAGGCCATCGAGGACGAAACCTTCGAAAGCGGAGTGATCTGATGACCGGCGCGGAACCGATGACGCTCGGCGAACTCAAGCGCCGCATGCAGGAAAGCCGCATCCGGCTGTGGGTGGCGGAGGGTGAATTACGCTATGCCGCCCCGCAGGGCTCGATGACCGCCACGCTGCGCTCGGCGCTCGGCCACCACAAGGCGGCGCTGATCGGCGAGCTGACGCAGGCCGCGCCCCTGCTTGTCGCGCGGCCGGAAGCGCGGCACGAGCCCTATCCGATGACCGACCTCCAGCAAGCCTATTGGGTGGGCGAGCATGGCGGCTACGCGCAATCGGCGATTCCCTGCTTCTTCCACCATTGCCGCTTCGAGGCGATGGAGCCGGAGACCGTGCAGGCGGCCCTCCAGCGCCTGCAACGCCGCCATGAGGCGCTGACCGCCCGCTTCCTGCCGAGCGGCGAACAGGTGATCCCGCCGCCCGGCGCAAACCCCTGCCGGCTTTCGGTGGTCGATCTTCGCGCGCTCGCGCCGGACGAAGCGGCATCGCGGCTCGGCGCGCTCTGCGAAGCCTATCCGGAAACGCTGCCGCCGCTGGAAAAGGGCCCGCCGCTCGCCGCCACGCTGGTCCGGCTCGACGGCAGCGACCGCCTCCTCATCGCCTTCCGCCTGATCGCGATCGACGGACCGTCGCTCGCCATGATCTTTCGCGATCTCCTGCGCTATCTCTTCGACGACCTCGCCGGGGACGAGCCGCCGCCGAGCCTCAGCCATCGCGACTACGTGCTCGCCCTGAAGGAAACGACGTCCGCCGAAAGCATCGCCTATTGGGACAAGACCCTGCCAACGCTGCCCGGCCCGCCGGACCTGCCGGCGACGGGGGAAACGCCGCTCTGGTCGGATTTCCGACGCCTCGCCGGCAAGCTCGACGCCGAACGCTGGCGGCGCCTCAAGAGCCGGGCGGCCGAACAAGGCGTCACAGCCAATGCGGCCATGCTGGCGCTCTATGCCGCAGCGTTGCGGCCCTTCGCCACGCACCCGGATTTCACGCTGAACGTGCTGGCGAACCACCGGCCCTTCCAGCATCCCGAGCTTTCGCTGATGACCGGCAATTGCTCGAACACGACGCTGATCGACTGCACGGGAACGGGCAGCTTCCCCGATCAGGCACGGCGGCTTCAGGCGCTGATGGCCGAACGCCTCGCCCATGCGAGCGTCAGCGGCGTCTCGCTGATCCGCCGGCTGCAACTTTCCGCGAGCGCCGAGACGCCCGCCGCCCCCTTCGTCTTCACCAGCGGCATCAGCAGCGGCCGCCCGGTCCTGCCGGACGAACACACGAGCCGCTTCGAACTTGTCGGCAGCCACCTGCGCACGCCGCAGGTTTCGATGGACCATCAGGTCATCGAGAACCATGAGGGCCTGATTTACTACTGGGACTATGTGACCGGCGTCTTCGCCGAGAACCTTCCGGAAACGATCTTTGCCCGCTACGAGGCGGCGCTCCTGGCGCTCGTCGATGATCCGTCCGCATGGCTCCGCGACGATCCGGCAGAGGCCGAGGCGCCTTCCCTCCACGCCCTTGCCGAAGATCATCCGGACGACCGCGCCGGCACGCTGCCCGACCTCTTCCTCGCGACAGCGCAGGCGAGCCCGTCGGCCACCGCGATCATCGACGCCGAGGGTGCGGCCCTCACCTATGCCGACCTGCGCCGGAAGGCTGAAGCGGTCGCCGCAGCGCTCCTTGCCCGAGGCGCACAGGCGGGCGACATCGTCGGGATCGCGCTGCCGAAAGGCCTTGCCCAGATCGTCGCCGTCGTCGGCGTCAGCCTCGCCGGCCTCGTCTGGCTGCCGCTCGACAGCCGCCTGCCCGTCGAACGGCGCAACACCATCCTCAACCACAGCGGCTGCCGCTGGCTGATCGCCGACGACCCGCGCGACCTGCCCGCGGATGCGCGCGCCGTGACGGCCGATGACATCGCGGCGCATGCGGATGAAGCCGTCATCCCGCCCCGCCGCGAGCCCTCGGATCGGGCCTATGTCATCTACACGTCGGGCTCCACCGGCGCACCGAAGGGCGTGGTGATCAGCCATGCCGCCGCACGCAACACGATCCTCGACATCAACCGGCGCTTCGCCATCACGGCGGCAGATCGCGTGCTCGCGCTTTCCGCCCTGAGCTTCGACCTCTCGGTCTACGATATCTGGGGCACGCTCGCCGCGGGCGGGGCCATCGTCGTCCCGGTGGACAGCGAATTCCCCGACCCGCACGCGACGCTCGCCCTTTGCGCCCGCGCCGGCGTCACCGTCTGGAATTCCGTGCCGGCCCTCATCGACATGGCGCTCAGCGCCGCACGCCGCCGACCCGCGCAGGAATTGTCGCAGCTGAAGACCATCATGCTCAGCGGCGACTGGATTCCCCTGCCGCTCGCCCGCCGCCTGCGTGCGGACTATCCCGAAACGCGCCTTTGGAGCCTCGGCGGCGCGACGGAGGCGTCGATCTGGTCGAATTTCTATCCGGTCGAAACGGTCGAAAATCACTGGACCTCCGTGCCCTACGGTTTTGCGCTGGCCGGCCAGCAACTGCATGTGCTCGATGCACGCGGCCGCCCCTGCCCGGCGGGCGTCACCGGCGAAATCCACATCGAGGGTTTCGGGCTTGCCGAGGGCTACCTGAACGACGCGGCCAAGACCGCCGCGAGCTTCATCCGCCACGCCAGCGGCCGGCGGCTTTACCGCACCGGCGATCTCGGCCGGATCATGCCCTGCGGCGCGATCGAATTCCTCGGCCGCAAGGATTTTCAGATGAAGATCCGCGGCCACCGCATCGAGGCGGGCGATATCGAGGCGCATCTGACGCGCCACCCCGACGTGGATCAGGCGGTCGCCCTTGCCGTACCGGGGCCGGACGGCGCATCCATGCTCGTCGCCTGCCATACCGGCGCGGCCAAGCCGTCGATCCCGCTCGCCGCCTGGCTTGCCGAGCGCCTGCCGCGCTACATGGTGCCCGACCGCTTCGTCCATCTCGACGCCCTGCCGCTCAGCGCCAACGGCAAGCGCGACCGCAAGGCCGCCGCCGCGCTCGTCGCCGCCGGCCTCACGCATACGGACACAATGGAAAAACCGGCGCTCGGTGAAACGCTTGGCCCGCTTGCCAGCCTCTGGGCCGAGGTCACCGGCCGCATGCCGCTTTCGCCGGACGAGAATTTTTTCCAGAGCGGCGGCAACTCCCTGCTCGCCGTCCACCTCGCCCGCGCGATCTGCGAGCGTTTCGGCGTGGAGATCGGCCTTGCCGAAATTTTCCGCGAACCGACGCTCGGCGGCCTCCAGGCGGCGATCGCCAGCCGCAGCCCCGCCGCCGAAAGCGCCCTTCCCCAAGAAACCCGACGAGCCGCCTCATGACCTGCCTTCCCTTCTCCGACACGAAACCGCTCGCGACCGTCGATCTCTTCTGCCTCACCTATGCCGGCGGCAGCACGGCGGTCTATCGCGACTGGAACCGCCTCTTCCCGGACTGGATATCCGTGCGCCCCGTCGAATATCCCGGCCGCGGCACGCGCATGGGCGAGCGGCTGGAAAGCGACCCGGCCCGCCTCGCCGACCAGTTGCTCGCCGAACTGAGACCGCATCTTGCGCGCCCCTTCGCGCTCTTCGGCCACAGCCTCGGCGCGGCGCTCGGGTACCGCATCGCGCTCGGCCTGATGGAGAACCTGCCGCCGCTCGCCTTCTTCCCCTCCGGCCGGCACAGTCCGGATTGCGAGGACCCCGCGCCGAAACGCGCCCATCTTGACGACGCCGGCCTGCTCGATGAGGTGCGCGCGCTCAACGGTTCGCCCCGCGAGGTGCTGGATAACCGGGAACTGATGGCGCTGCTGCTGCCGATCATCCGCAGCGATTTCCGGCTCAGCGAGACGATCCGCGCCGAACGGGACGCCCGCCCGCTCGCCTGCCCGCTGCATGTCTTCGGCGGCACCGGCGATCCGGAAGTGCCGGTCGAGGGCATCGGGCGGTGGCGCACCATCGCGGCCGGCGATTTTTCGCAGACGCTGATCGAGGGCGACCATTTCTTCCTGCACCACGCCGGGCATGTGCAGACGATCGCCGACCGCATCGCCACCGTGCTGGCCCCGCTCGCGGCAAGCCAGCCCGCCGCGCGGCGGCGCGCCTAGCGAAGGAGAACACGATGTCCCGCCCCTTCTGCCAGATCGTCGGGTTCGGCCCGGCCTGCATAAGCCTCCTCGTCAGCGCCGACCGGCGCGGGCTTCTGCCGGACTTGCTGGCGCGCGGCCTCGTCATCCACGAGCGGCGAGCCGGCGATGAAGAGTTGCTGCTCGCCGGCGCCAACTACGATATCCCCTCCAATTCCGACGCCAGCGACTTCCTCGACGGCATTTCCGCAGACGGCCTCTTCGCCCCGGTTCTCGACAGCGCGCCGGCTCGTCTGATCCGCGCCCGTGGCACGCAATCCGTGCCGCTCCAGCTGGTAGCCCTCCTGACCGCCGAACTGCGCCGCACCTTTCTTGACGCCGCCGGACGACATCCCAACCTGCACATTCATCGCGGCCATGCCACCCGGGAGATCACGCAATCGTCATCGGGCTGGGAGGCGCATTTCGACAACGGCCCCTGCGTCGAAAGCCGGATCGCCGTGCTCGCCGCTGGCAGCACGCCGCATCTTGCCCCCGATCTCCGGCGCATTACCGGCGAGGCCGGCGTGCCGCTCCTCCATTCGGAGGAAACGCTGCGGCCCGTCGACCTTCAAAATCTTCTGCCGGAAAACGCCCGGCGCATCGTCGTCGTCGGCGCGTCGCACAGCGCCTTCTCCGTGCTGCACAAGCTGATCGAGGCCCTTCCCGAGCGCGACACGGCGTTGACGCTCCTCCATCGCACGCCGATCCGCCGCATGCACCGCAGCGCCGCGCTGGCCGAGGCGGCCGGCGAAACCTTCGATCCCGTCGCCGACGTCTGCCCTTCCAGTGGCCGCGTCTTCCGCTTCCAGGGCCTCTACACCCGCTCGAAGGCGCTCTACGAGCAGATCCTCGCCGGGCGGCACCCGGCGGTCACGCTCCGCCATTGCCCCGATCCGGCGGAGGCCGAAGCGGTGCTGCGCGGCGCGGACGTCGTGATCGCGGCGACGGGCTACCGCCCGAACATCCCGCTGCTCGCCACGGCGGCGGGCCGACCGATCCGCATCGGCCGCAACGGCAGCGCGGCGCTTGTCGACGCCTCCGGGCATCTCTGCGACACGCAGAAGCGGTCCTTGCCGGGCCTCCTCGGCATCGGCCTCGGCTTCGGGCGCATCCGCTCGGATATCGGCGAGCCGTCCTACCGGGGCGCGGCCGTCGGCATCAACATCTTCCAGGGCCCGGACGGCGACGCGCTCTGCGACAGCATCCTCTCGACACTCCAACAACAGGCAGGAGAACCTCTTGGCAAAGAGTATTCTTAAGGAATGGGCCGGGCGCTTCCGCAGCGAAGCCACCGGCGTTTCGGCGAAGACGGAATGGGCCGACCAGCTCACCCGCGCCCGCAACGCCGGCCCGCGCATGACCAATCAGACCACCATCGACCCCGCCCGCCACGGGCCGGGCACGCTCGCCGTGCATGCCGGCACCTATAACGACCCGATCACCGGGGCGGTCGGCACGCCGGTCTTCGCCGCCACCACCTTCCTTTTCCAGAAGGAAAGCTACGAAGCCTTCGACCAGGGCATGATCCGCGACTACCCGATCTACACCCGCTACGGCAACCCGAACCAATGGGCCGTGCAGGAGAAGGTGGCCGCGCTCGAACACGCCGAAAGCGCCATCGTCTTCTCCTCCGGCATGGCGGCGATCAGCACGACGCTTCTCGCGCTCACCAACAAGGGCGGGCACATCGTCACCGCGCGCGACCTCTACGGCGGCAGCTACAACCTGATGCGCGAGGACATGCACCAGTTCGGCCGCGAGGTGACCTTCGTCGACCCGATGGATATCGACGCGATCACGGCGGCGGTGCGCAGCAACACGGAGGTGCTGTTCTTCGAGACGCTGACCAATCCGCTCCTGAAGTTCGCCCCTGTCAAGGCGCTCGCCAAGCTCGCCGCCGAGAACAACATCTTCCTCGTGCTCGACAACACCTTCCTCTCGCCCTGCTGCCTGACGCCGATCGACGACGGCGCGCATGTGGTGATCCACAGCGGCACGAAATATCTCAACGGCCACAGCGACCTCATCGCCGGCACCGCCGCCGGCAGCCGCAAATATCTCGACATGATCTGGGCGCAGATGCTCAAGCTCGGCGGCAGCCTCAATCCGCAGGATTGCGCCATCCTCGAACGCGGCATGAAGACGCTGGCGCTACGCATGAAGGCGCATACGGAAAACGCGTTGGCGCTCGCCGAATGGCTCTCCCGCCATCCCGCCGTCGCCCACGTCTACCACCCCGCTTTGCCGGGCTATCCTTATTCTTGGGCGGCGGAATCGCTTGCACGCGGCAGCGGCGGGATGGTCTCCTTCGAGGTGAAGGGCGGCGACAAGGCGGGGCTGAAGCTGATGGAGAACCTGAAGCTCGTCCATGCGGCGACCAGTCTCGGCGGCGTCGAATCGCTCATCAGCATGCCGTTCAACACCAGCCACAGCAGCCTCATCGACCGGCAGCGGCGCGAGGTCGGCATCAATCCCGGCCTGATGCGGCTTTCCGTCGGCATCGAGGACATCGAAGACCTCAAGGCCGACCTCGACCGCGCGCTCGGCGCAATCGGAGACATCAGACAATGAAGAACGGCATCAACGTCGCCGCCGTCAGCGAACTCGTGCACGAAATCCGCAAAGTGCCGGGCGAAAGCGAGATCTTCTACGGCGTCGACCTCGAATGGCTCGGCGGCCTCACCATGGACATCCGGACAAAACCGCTGCGCTTCGGCAGCAAGCGGCTCGGCCGGGATTTCTCCTTCCGCGTCAGCCATCACGACGATCCGAGCCCGGAAGCGGCCCCGACGCCTGCGGATTATTTCACCACCGGCCTCGGCTCCTGCGTCGCCAACATCCTCGTGCAGGGCGCGTCTTACAAGGGCATGACCATCGACAAGCTCCAGGTGGACACGGTGACGCAGCGCAGCGGCGGGACGCTTTCCGGCACCGCCGTGACGGTAAAACTGAAGGCGGACGGCAGCTGGTTGCAATACAAGCAGATGATGATGAACGTCGCGCGCTTTTCGCCGAACTACATCACCGTCACCCTGCCGAACCGCATCGACCTCACCTATCGCCACGTCCCCTCCGCCTTCCGCAAGAACGGCTCTGCGGCGAACGGCGACGGCCATGCGGCGGCGACCGCCCAGGCGGGCTCCAACGCCCCGATCCATCTCGGCGTCGACATCGCCTGGCGCAACGCCACCCAGTTCGACGTGTCGCTGCGCGAGAGGCAGTACCAGGACGAGCGCTGGTCGCTGCCCGCCCGGTTTTCCGTCGATCAGCCGGCCCCGGCGCTCGGGCTCAACGAAGCGCCCAACCCGCAGGAATATCTGCTCGCCGCCGTGCTCTCCGACCTCGCCCAGCAGCTCGTCATCGTCTGCCGCGAGCGGGGCAAGCCGCTGCGCCAGCTCAACGCCTCCATGCGATGCCGGCTGGATATGCGCGGCTGCTTCAACATCTTCGACAAGTCGGCCGTGCAGCTTCAGGACAATCACGTCGAGATCGCCGCCGTCAGCGACAACAGCGAAGAGGAGATGAAGGATTTTCTCAAGCAGGCGCAGGCCGCCTCCGCCTGCTGGCAGGGTTTCGTCAACGCGACGCCCGCATCGCTGGATCGAGCCGGCTGAGCTCGGCAAGAACCGCTTCGAGGTCGCCGGCGTTCTCGCAAACGGCGATCTCGGGCACCGAACCATCGGCGGCGACGGCGAGCACATGCCCGTCGCCCAGCCGACGCCAGACGCCGGAAAAATGATCCGCGGGAAGGCGCGCCGCGAACCCTGCACCCTCTGCCGTCACGGTCACGCTCTCAGGCGGAATCGCGAAGCCCGCGCCATGCGCCTTGAGAGCGGCTTCCTTCGCCGTCCAGATCTGCAGGTGACCAATGGCGCCCGCCGCGATCTCGGACGGCGCGAGGAACGAGGCGGCGATCTCATCCCAGAAATGCTGCGGCCGGTCTGCCTCCACATCGACGCCGATCCTGCCCGACCGGGACAGCGCCACGGCCACCCAGCCGCCGCCATGGGAAAGATTGAAATCGAGCGAACCCGTATCGGCAAGGAACGGTTTGCCCCCGGGCCTGCGCGAAAAGGATAGGCTGGCGGGATTTCGCCCCGTCGCCGCGCTGAGCAGCCGCCGCACCAGCCCATGCGCTGCGCGATACCGCTCCGTATCCTCCGGCTTCAGGAAACGCCCCGCCTGGGATCGCTCGGCGGAATCCAGCACGGCGTCCGGATCGAAGCTGCCGAGAACGGCGGAAACCGGCATGGCGACGGCGACACCCGCGCACAGCCATTCTCCATCCGCCGTCTTCGACCACTCGAACATTGCGTCCAGTCACTCCGCCAAGGGCACTTATTTCTCCGCATCTGGTCGGACAGGAAGCGCCGAGCAAGCTTAGGATGCCCTCGTTCCGGAAACAAGGCCGGATCACATATTCGTAAATTGAATCATCCACTTAACCGTGGAATGCAGACGTGTGCCCGATGATCGACCCCGCTCCCTCGAAAATTCTTGCCCCGGCGCAGCCGAAGCACGGGCCATCCGCGTGACCGGCGTGGCGGCGCACGACATGCAAGAGGTCTCGGAAGCAATGGACGAACGGGTCGCCGTCATCGGCCTCGCCGGCCGCTTTCCCGGCGCGCCGGATGTGCACGCCTTCTGGAAGATGCTGGAGGCCGGCGCGTCGGGCCTTACGCAGGTGGAAAGCCGGCCGGATGTGGTCGGTGCGCGCTTCGCCCTTGCCGACAAGGAGTGCTTCGACGCCGCCCTCTTCGGCTTCGCGCCCTCGGAAGCAGCGCTGATGGACCCGCAGCAGCGCGTCTTCCTCGAAACGGCGTGGCACGCCATGGAGGACGCCGGCTACGGCGCGGGCGATGGCGGGCGCGTGACCGGCGTCTTCGCCGCCGCCGGGTTCGGCGATTATGTGCTGCGCCATGTGGGCCTGCGCTCCTATGCCGACAGCGCCGCCGACTATTTTGCCATGCTGATCGGCAACGACAAGGATTTCCTCGCCTCCCGCGTCGCCTATCTGCTCGACCTGAAGGGGCCGGCCGTCGTGGTGCAGAGCGCCTGCTCCAGCGGGCTGCTTGCCGTCCACCAGGCCGTCCAGTCGCTGCTGTCGCGCGAGATCGACATGGCGCTTGCCGGAGCCGTCTCCATCTCGATGGACATCGAAGAGGGCTACCATGCTGATCCCGGCGGGCCGATGTCGCCGACCGGCATGATCGCGCCCTTCAGCGCGGGCGCGAACGGCATCGTCGGCGGAAACGGCGTCGCCGCCCTCGTCCTGAAACGCCTCGGCGATGCCGAGCGGGACGGCGATTTCATCTACGCGGTCATCGAGGCCAGCGCCGCCAACAACGACGGGCGCGAGCGCGGCAATTTCACCGCGCCGGGCATCGCCGGCCAGAAGCGGGTTCTCTCCGAGGCGCTCGGCCTCAGCGGCCTTTCCCCCGCCGACGTCAGCTATATCGAGGCCCACGGCACCGGCACGCCGATCGGCGACCCGATCGAGATGGATGCCATCCGCGCCGTCTACGGCCATGGCGGGGCGCCGTGCCTCATCGGCTCCGTCAAAGCGAACACCGGCCATCTCAACACGGTGGCCGGGCTCGCCGGCCTCATCAAGGCCATCGGTATCGTGCGCACCGGCCTGGTACCGCCGACACTCAACTTCACCACGGCCAATCCGCTGCTGGATCTTGCCGGCTCGCGCTTTTCCATCTGCGATCGCCCGACGCGCCTTCCCCCCGCCGAGCGCCATGTCGCGGCCGTCAGCTCCTTCGGCTTCGGCGGCACCAATGTGCACATGCTGCTCTCCAGCCCGCCCCGCCGCGATGCGATCGCGGCGGAGGAGCCCGCGCTTCTCTGCTGGTCCGCCCGCACGCCGGATGACCTTGCGGCCATGGAGCGATCCCTCGCCGCCGCCTGGACCGCCGACAGCGGCGCAAGCCTCGTCGATCAGGCCGGGACGCTGCTGTTCGGCCGCCGGCACTTTCCGCACCGCCGGGCGCTCACGGCCCGCAACCCCGCGGAGGCGCTGCGCAAGCTGGAAGCCGGCGCCGCCACCCATTCCGCCGTGGCCGCACCTAGCCGGCCGATCTTCCTCTTCCCCGGCCAGGGCACGCAATTCGCCGGCATGGGCCGCCCCTTCCACGACAGCCTGCCGGTCTACCGCGAGACGCTGGACCGGTGCGCCGCCCTGATCGAACCTATGCTGGGAGAGGACATCCGCCCCCTGCTCTTCGGCGCCGAGGACGACGCGCTGAAGCCGACGCTGGTCACGCAATTCGCCCTGTTCGCGACGGAATACGCCCTCGCCCGCAGCCTGATGGCGGCCGGCCTCACGCCTGCCGCTCTGCTCGGGCACAGCATCGGCGAATATGTCGCCGCCTGCCTTGCCGGCGTCTTTTCGCTGGAGGACGCGCTCCGGCTCGTCCATGCCCGCGCGCGGCTGATGTCACGCCTGCCGGCGGCCGCCATGCTGTCCGTTCATGCCGGAAGGGAAGCGCTCGTACCCTATCTGCGGGACGGCAGCGTATCGCTCGCCGTCGTCAACCGCCACGATCGCTGCGTCGTCTCCGGTGCGCCCGAAGCCCTCGGCACCCTTGCGGACACGCTCGCCGCCGAGAGCATCGCGACGCGCATGCTGGCCGTCTCGCATGGCTTCCATTCCCACCTGATGGAACCGATCCTCGAGGAGTTCGCAGCGGCCTGCAGCACCGTCGCCTTCGCTGCACCGTCGATCCCCGTGCTCAGCAACACCAGCGGCGATGTCGCGGACGCAACGGAGATCACCGCCCCGGACTACTGGGTCCGGCATCTGCGCCAGACCGTCCGCTTCTCCGACAACGTCGCCAGCCTCGCCCGCCTGTGGCCCGGCGCGACCTGCCTGGAGCTCGGCCCCGGCACGAGCTGCACCGCCGCCGTCACGGGCGCCGCCGCAGATCTTCGCGCCCTGCCGACACTCGCCTCGAACGCCTCGCAAACGGAAGACCTCCTGTCGGCGCTCGGCCGGCTCTGGGTGGAGGGGCACGACGTCGACCCCGACCTCCTGATGCTGTATCGCGCTTGGCGGCGCACGCCGATGCCGGGCTATCCCTTCCAGCGCGTGGTCCATCTGCTGCCGCAGATAGTGCCGGGGCGGGAAAGCATGGCGAACCGGTCGCGGATCCTGCCGCCCGACGAATGGTTCCATGCCCCGCAATGGCGCACGCTGGCCTTGCCGAAGACTCCTTCAACGCCGGACCGCGGGCCACGCGTGCTCTTCCTGCCCGAGGGCGAGGCGGGGCTGGCCGGCCGCGGCGATATCCGCATCCACCCTGGCGAACACTATGCCGCGCTGCCGGACGGCGGGTTCCGGCTTCGTCCGGGACATGCCGGCGACTTTTCGAAGCTTGCCGACGCCTTGCAGGCGCGTGGCGTCACCGGCGCGAACTGCCTCTTCGGCTGGCTGATGGACGAGAAGGCCGACGCCCGAACGCATGGCCATGACAGCCTCGTGCGCCTTGTCCAGGCCTTTGCCCCCGCCGGCCTTCTCTCCCATATTGTCCTCTGCACGCGCACGCTTACCGCGCTCTGCGGCGACGAGTCGCCCGATGCGGAGCAGGCGCTTGCCCTCGGGGTTCTGAGAGCGATCCCGTTCGAGCAGGCCGGCCTTCGTGCAACCTGGCTGGATGCCGACCGGCTCCCCGCTCAGCCCGACCTCGATCGGCTGGAGGCGGTGCAGACCGCAGGCGGCGGCCTGTATGCCGGCGCCTTCGCCCTGCGTCGCGGCCGCTTCTGGCGGAGGGACGTTCCGCCGGTCGCGCTTGCGCCGGCGACGCTTCCCGACGTCATCCGCCCCGGCGGAACCTATCTCGTCGCCGGCGGCAATGGCGGGCTCGGCCGCCGCTTGGTCCAGGCGCTTGCCGCCGAGGGCTGCCATGTCATCGTCATCGCCCGATCGCTCGACGAAGACGCCCCGCATTTCGCCGAATGCCGGCGAAACGGCGGTCGTCTCACCCTCATACGGGGTTCCGCCGCAGACCGGGATCTCCTGCGCTCCGTCGCCGCGAGGCTCGTCGCGGCGGGCGAACGGCTCGACGGCATCTTTAACCTCGCCGGCCGCTATATCTCCCAAACGATCGCGGACATGACGCTCACCGGGACGGACGGCAACCGCCCCGCGAAGGTCGAAACGACGCGCGCGCTTCTCGACGTCTTCGGTCCAATGGAACCGGATTTCCTCGTCGCCTTTTCCTCGCTCGCCGGCGAAACCTCGGGCTACGGCAACAGCGACTACATGGCCGGCAACCTGTTCCTCGATTTTCTTGCCGAAAGCCGGGGGCCAGGCCCGCGCCTCGTCAGCATCGGCTGGGACAACTGGCGGGAGGGCGCGTTCGGGGCCGCGCAGGACGACGGAAAGACGCTTTTCGCCGGTGCGGCGGCCGACTCCATCGGCGTCGAGGCGGGCCTTGCCGCCCTCTGGCGGATCATCGCGAGCGGCCTCTCCCACGTGATCGTCACGCCGCGCAATCTCGACGACCGCCTGCGGGAAACGAGCGAGGCCGCCCGGCAACACCTGGAGCGCATGGCCACGCCCACGCAGCCGGCCACCATCGCGGCGGACGAGGGCTCCCCGCAGGAACGGGCAGTGCGGCTGCTGTTCGCGCAGACGCTGGGCCTTCCGGGCGTCGCCCCCACGGACGACTTCCTGCAGCTCGGCGGCGACTCCATCCTCGCCGTCCGCTTCCTCTCGAAACTGCGCCGCATCTTCCAGGTCGAGTTGGGGCTACCGGATTTTCTTTCGAACCGGACGGCCGCCCTTCTGTCGCGCCGGCTGGAAGCCGTCGCCGGGACGGAGCAGGTCGCCCTCGCCTACCTCCATATTCACGCCCTCCCGGACGCCGAGCGGCAGACGCTCGCGCGCCAGGTCGCCACAGCCTGAGACGGAACGTCATGTCGAGCAGCAGCACAGCCCTCTCCTTCGATCCGGCGCTTCTGAGCCGGCTCCTCGGCGTCGAAGCAGGCGCGGCACCGCCACAGCAGCGCACGGAGGACATTCACACGCCCTTCCCGCTGACGGAGATCCAGCGCGGCTACCTGCTCGGCCGCGATCCGTCGCTGCCGCTCGGCGGCGCGGCCTGCCAGTTCTACTACGAGCTGGATTGCGAGACGCTCGACATCACGCGCTACCGGGCGGCATGGGGCATCGTGATGGCGCGCCACCCGATGCTGCGCGCCCGCATCCTCGACGCGACGCGCCAGGAGATCGCTGAAACCATACCCGCACTGGAGATCGTCGTGCGCGATCTGAGCGACGACGAGGCGCGGGACGCGACGATGGACGCCATTCGCCGGCGTCTCGCGCGCGCCCTTCCGGCGGAGGACCGCTGGCCGATGATCGATGTGGAGCTCAGCCTCCTGCCGGCCGGCCGCGTGCGTGTCCATCTGCGCTTCGACCTCCTGATTGCCGACCAGCAGAGCATCCTCATCCTTCTCGACGAAGTGGCCCGCTTCTACCGCGATCCGGACCTTCACCTGCCCACGCCCGACATCACCTTCCGCGACTGCGTGCTCAGCGAGCCGGACGAGGCCGATCTCACCCGCGCCCACCGCTATTGGCGGGAGCGCGCGGAAAGCCTGCCGGATGCGCCGGCCCTGCCGGTGATCGCGCCCCCGAACGAGGCCGGCACGCCGGTCTACGACCGCCTCTCGCACACCATCGACAAAACGCGGTGGGACCGTCTCAAGGCCACGGCGGCGACGCTCGGCGTCACGCCCTCGACCGTGCTGCTCTCGCTGTTCGGCGAAGCGCTCTGCGCCTTCGCGGCCGACCCGCATTTCTGCCTCAACATGACGCTCTTCAACCGGCCGCCGATCCACCCGCATGTCGATCGCGTGGTCGGCGATTTCACCACCAACATGCTGTTCGAGGCCGATCTCCGGCAGGCCGAGACCCGGCGCGCCCGCTTTACCCGGCTCCAGGCGCTGCTCTGGCGCGGCATGGAGCACAGCCTCGTCAGCGGCACGGCCGTCACCCGCGAAATGGCTTTAGCGCGCGGCCATCTCGACCGCCCCCTGATGCCCGTCGTCTTCACCAGCACGCTGACGCAGAACGACACGCGCCTGTTTTCCGATGCCGCCGCCCAGCCGGGCCGGCCGGTGCTGGCCCTTTCCCAGACGCCGCAGGTCATGCTCGACAACCAGGTGATGGAATGGTCCGGCGCGCTGACGATCAATTGGGACATCGCCGTCAACGTGCTGGACATCGCCGTCGCCCGGCCGCTCTTCGACCGCTTCGTCACCCTGGTCGAAGCCGTCGCCGACGATCCGGCCATGCTGGAGGAGACGGTGGGCGGACGCGCCGACCCGTCCGAAGCGCTGATCGCCCCGGCGATCGTATCACAAGCCGAGCGGCGCGAGCGGCTCGCCGACCTGTGGCTGCGCGCCCTGCCGGACGCGATGGAGCGGCCCGCCGTCGCCACATCGGGCATGGTGCTGACCCATGCGGCGCTCGCCCGGCAGGTGGCGGGAATCGCGAACGCTCTCGTCGTCGCCGGCATCGGCCGCGGCAAGACGGTGGCGATCCGCCTCGAAAAATCGCCGGAACAGATCGCCGCCTGCCTCGCCGTCACGCTCGTCGGCGGCATCTATGTGCCGTTGGACACGGCCCAGCCGCTCGCCCGCCAGGCTCGCATCCTCGAAGATCTCGCACCGGCCGCCATGCTGGAGCGCGGTGCGACTCCCGACGCCCTTGCAACCTGCGCGCCGGCCGCGACGATCGACCTTTCCCGTCTTGGCGAAGGCGACCCCGCGCTGCTGCATCGCCTTGCCGGTGCGCAGCCGGATGATCCCGCCTACATCATCTACACGTCCGGCTCGACCGGGAATCCCAAGGGCGTGACGGTGACGCATGCGGCCGCCGTGAACACGATCGCGGATGTCAGCCGGCGCTTCGGCATCGGCGGCGCGGATTGCGTGCTCGGCATTTCGCAGCTTCACTTCGACCTTTCGGTCTACGACATTTTCGGCGTACTCGGCGCCGGCGGCACGCTCGTCCTGCCCGATCCCGCCGAACAGCAGAACCCCGCCCATTGGCACGCACTCGCGACCCGCCATGGCGTGACGCTCTGGAACAGCGTTCCCGGGCTCTTTTCGCTCTATGTCGACTATCACGAGGTCGCAGGCATCGCGCCGCCGCCGGCGCTGAAGACGGTGATGCTGAGCGGCGACTGGATCGGCCTCGACCTGCCGGGCCGCGCCCGCCGGCTCTGGCCGGACGCCGCACAATACAGCCTCGGCGGCGCGACGGAGGCGGCGATCTGGTCGATCTTCCATGCCATCGATGAGGTCGACCCGGCCTGGACGAGCATTCCCTACGGCCGGGCGCTCGGCCGCCAGCAGGTCTTCGTCCTCGACGGCGACCTCGCCATCGCGCCGATCGGCCATACCGGCGATCTCTACATCGCCGGCGACGGGCTCGCGCTCGGCTATCTCAACGATGCGGAAAAGACGGCCGCACACTTCTTCCCCCATCCGCGCACGGGCCTCGCCCTCTACCGGACGGGCGATCTCGGCGCCTATGGCCCCGACGGCGCGATCATCTTCCAGGGACGCGCCGACGCGCAGGTGAAGATCAACGGTTTTCGCGTGGAGCCTGGCGAGGTGGCGCGCGCCCTGCAGCGGCATCCGGATGTCGAGGAGGCGCAGGTGCTCGCCGTGGGCGATCCGCGCCGGCCGCGGCTCGTCGCCTTCTTCCGGCCGGCCCGGGCAAAAGTCGAGGAGACAGGGCTTGCGGCCCACCTCGCCGAGGAGCTGCCCGCCTACATGGTTCCCGCCGCGTTCAAGGCCGTCGACGCCTGGCCGCTCACGCCGAACGGCAAGCTCGACCGCAAGGCGCTCCTCGCCCTCGTCGCGCAGGAGCCCGAGGCCGCCCCTTCACGACATCGGTCGTCATCGGGCGAAGGGGTCGAGCGGGCTGTGCTGGAGATGGTCGCCGCGATCCTCCAGCGCCCCGCCGTCTCGCTCGACGACAATCTGGTCCATCTCGGGGCCTCGTCGCTCGAACTGATCGCGCTCGCCAACCGCATCGAGGCCTTCGCCGGCGCGCGACCTCCGCTGACGGACCTCGCCCGCGCCGTACGCCTGCCGGACCTCGTCGCCCTGGTGCAGGCGCTGGCGCCGCAAGGGGCGGCGCAGCCCGCCGAGCTCGTCGCCGGAGCCGCGGCCTTGCGCGCCCACCTTTCCCGCAACCCGGTTCTCACCGACCCGGTCGCCCGTCGCCTCTTCAAGAGCCGCCCCCGCCCGGTTGCCGCCGCCGAAGCGCCGGTCTTGCTGTCCGGGGCAGCCGAGCCGCCCGCCGCGGCGGCACGACGCAGCTGGCGCGATTTCATCGACCGTCCGCTGACGGCCGACGAGCTTTCCACCCTGCTCGCCCCGCTTCGCCGCCACTACAGGGATGGCGAGGAGCGCCGGCTCTACGCCTCGGCCGGCGGGCTCTATCCCGTCGGAACCTATCTCGCCGTTCCGCCGGGCGGGATCGAGGACCTCGCGCCGGGCGGCTATCGCTACGACCCGCAGGCGCACGCCCTATCGCCCTGCACGGCGCCGGACGGTTTTGCGGACCTCGCGCTGCTCAGCTCCGGAAGCCGCGAGACGCTGGCCGCAAGCCGCCTCGTCCTCTGCTTCGTGCTGTCGCTGGAGGCGATCGCGCCGCTCTACGACGCCGCGAGCCTCGGCTTCGGGCTCATCGAATGCGGGGCAATGTGCCAGGCGCTCGAACAGCAGGCCGTCGGCCGGCCGTTCGGCCTTTGCCAGATCGGCGACCTGCCGCTCGACGAGATGGGCCGCCGCTTCGCCCTCTCGCCGGACCATGTCTGCCTGCATGCCATGGCCGCCGGCGCGCTGGAGCCGCAGGCGCGCGAGCACTGGCTTTCCGCGACGACCGCCTATGCCCAGGACATGACGGAGGGCACGCTATGAGCCTCACGCAGCTTCTCGACGAGCTCGAACGCCACCGCATCCACCTCTGGGTCGAGGAGGGCCAGCTGCGCTTTCGCGCGCCCGCCGGCGCGATGACCGCCACCCTCAAGGCGAAGGTCGCGGAACAGAAGCAGGCGCTGCTCCAACGGCTGTCGACCGCCGCCGGTGCAGAGGCCGATCGCTTCGCGCCCTTCCCGCAGACGCCGATCCAGCAGGCCTATCTCGTCGGCCGCACCGGCGCGCTCGACCTCGGCGGCGTCTCCGCCAACAGCTATCTCGAATTCGAGCACGACGCCGTCGACTTCAGCCATGCCGACGCCTGCCTCAACGCGGTGATCGCGCGCCATGACATGCTGCGCACCGTCCTCCTGCCGGACGGCCTGCAAGCCGTGCTCGAAAGCGTGCCCGACTACACCGTGCCCGTCACGGACCTGCGCGCCCTGCCGGCGGAGGAGCAGGACCGCCGCCTTGCCGCGCTGCGCGAGGAGATCGGCGAACGGGTGCGCGATCCCTTCGCCTGGCCGCTCTTCGAGCTGCACTGGGTGCGCATCGACGGCGGCCTGCGGCTTCTCTCCTGCGTCGATCTCATCGCGCTCGACGCCTGGAGCAGCCAGCTCTTCCACCGGGAATGGTTCGCGCTGATCGACGGCGAGACGCTTGCACCCCCGCCCGCCATCCGCTTCCGCGACTGCGTGCTCTGCGGCGAGGATGCCGCGCGGAAAGCGGCCTCCCGGGACTATTGGAGCCGCGAACTGGACCTTCTGCCGCCCGCGCCCCGCCTGCCCGCCAGCCGGTCCGGCGGTCGCCCGGGCCGTTTCCGCCGCCGCGCCGGCCATCTCGACCAGACCCGCTGGAGCGCCCTGAAGGTGGCGTGCAAGGGCCTGGGCGTCACGCCCACCGGCCTTCTCGCCACGCTCTTCGCCAATGTGCTCTCCACCTGGAGCCGCAACGAGGACGTGGCCCTCAACGTCACGCTGTTCAACCGGCCGCCGATCCATCCGGATATCCGGCATGTGCTCGGCGAGTTCACCAACACGACGCTGCTCGGTTTTGCGGATATGGACGCCTCCCTCGCCGACCAGGTCCGCGCGACGCAGCAGCGGCTTCTGGAACGGCTGGAGCACAGCGCGGTCTCCGGCGTCGATCTCCTGCGCGACCTCGCCCGCCGCCGGCAGGATTATTCCGGTTCGCTCATGCCCGTCGTCTTCACCAGCCTTCTGATCGGCGAGGAGACGGACGGCGCGAAGGACGGACGGTGGCGGCAGGTCGCCGGCATCAGCCAGACGCCCCAGGTCGCCCTCGACCACCAGCTCTACGAGGAACGCGGCGGCCTCAGCTTCAACTGGGACATCGCCGAAGCCGCCCTCGACCTCGACGCGGCCACGGCCGCCTTCGAGCGCTATGTCGAAACCATCGTCGCGCTCGCCGACGATCCGGACCGGTGGAACCGCGCCGTCTCGCGCCGGCTCCCCGCCGGCCAGGCCGCCACGCGCTCCGCGCTCCATCACCCGCCCGCAATTCCGCTCGATGGCAGCCTCGATATCTCCGCGCCCTTCTGGGAGGGGCTCGAAACCCATTGGGACCGCGATGCGCTGCTGTGGAGCGGCGGACGCATGACCTACGGCGCGCTCGCCGCCCGGGCGGCGGATCTCGCCCGCCGGCTGCGCGAAGCCGGCGCCGGGCCGGGCGAACGCGTCGCCGTCCGGTTGCCAAAGGGGCCGCTGCAGGTCGTCGCCGTGCTGGCGATCCATCATGCAGGGGCGGTCTATGTGCCGGTCGCGCCGGACCTTCCGCCCGCCCGGGCAGAGGCCATGCTGCGGCAGGTCGCGCCCGTCGCCCGGATTCTCGATGCCGACGACGGGGCGGCGAACACGATCGTCGTCAGCCTCGACGACCCGGTTCCGGAGCTTTCGCCCGCCCGGGCGCCGGAGGGACGGGCAAAGGCCGACAGCGCGCGAGCGGCCTATGTCATCTTCACCTCCGGTTCGACCGGCATGCCCAAGGGCGTCACCATGTCCCACGGCGCGGTCGCCAACACGTTGGACGACATGGCGCGCCGCTTCGGCATGACCCCGCGGGACCGCGTCTTCGCGCTCTCCTCGCTCAGCTTCGACCTTTCGGTCTACGACATCTTCGCGCCGCTTTCCGCGGGCGCGGCCGTCGTGCTGCCGGATGCCGGCGCGGAGCGCGACCCGGCGCACTGGAGCGCCATGCTCTCCCAGCATGGTGTCACCATCTGGAATTCCGTGCCGATGCTGCTGGACATGCTGCTCGTCTGGTCCGCCAGCATGGCGGCCCCCCTGCCATCCTCGCTCCGCCTCGCGCTCGTCAGCGGCGACTGGGTGCCGCTCGATCTGCCTGGCCGGCTTTCCGCCGCCGCGCCGGAAACGCGGCTGATCGCGCTCGGCGGGGCGACCGAGGCCGCCATCTGGTCGAACTGGCAGGAAGCCGGCACCGTCGCACCGGAGTGGAAATCGGTGCCCTACGGCCGACCCCTCGCGAACCAGTATTTTCGCGTGCTCGACCGCTACGGCGCCGATCGCCCGGATCGCGTCGCAGGCCAGCTGTATATCGGCGGGCATGGCCTCGCCGACGACTATTGGGGCGACGGAGAAAAAACAGCTGCCGCCTTCGTCACCGCCGCCGACACGGGCGAACGCCTTTACCGAACGGGCGATCTCGGCTGCTTCTGGGAGGATGGAACGCTGGAATTCCTCGGGCGCGAGGACGGCCAGGTCAAGATCGGCGGACATCGCGTCGAACTCGGCGACGTCACCCACGCGCTCGAAAGCCACCCGGATGTGGCGCGTGCCGTCGCGCTGGTGCAGGAGGCCGCCGGCGGCCGGCAGATCGTCGCCCATGTCGCGGCGCGGGCCGTTGGCGCGCTTACCGAGGCAGCGCTGCGGGAACATTGCCGCGCGCTGCTACCGGCCTACATGGTCCCCGCCCGCTTCGGCGTCCATGCGGCCCTGCCGCTCTCGGCCAACGGCAAGATCGACCCGAAGGCGCTGCCCGCCTTCTCCAGCCAGAAGCCGAAAGCCGCCACGGCCGCTACGAGCCCCGTGCGAAAAATCCTCGAAGCGGTGATCGGCCGTCGGGGGCTTCCCGCCGACGTCAACTTCTTCGAACTCGGGGCCACGTCGATCCGGCTCGTCGAGGCGCATGCGCGGCTTCGCCGGGAGCTCGGCGTCGACCTGCCGGTGACCGACCTCTTCGTGCACACGACGATCGCCGCGCTGGAAGCCCACATGACCACCCTTCCCCCGCTTTCCGAGAGCGCCGCCACGGAGACCGCCTGATGCAACACACACCCGCCGCCCGCATCGCGGCAGATGCCGCCGTCACCGAAACGCTGCCCGCGGCCGGCCTTCACGGCCGGACCGTCTACGTTTCGCCGACCACAAGAATGATCGGCCACGGCATCGCGCTCAGCGCGCGGCCCGCCGGCGAGGATTTGCGCGAGACGGTCGCGCGCCTGCTCGCGACCGCCCGGAGCGAAGGTTTTCCGCCGGTCGTCGTCGGCGCGATCCCCTTCGATACGCAATCGCCCGCCAGCCTCTATGTGCCGGAACGCCTGGAGCGGCCGGGCCGGCCTGTTCCGCTCGCCGCGACGCCGGGCGAGGCGCCCGCGATCGTCGACGTCCGCCAGACCCCCTCGCCGTCCGGCTACCGGGATGCGGTGGCCCGCGGCCTTGCCCGCATCCGCCAGACGCACCTGAAGAAGCTGGTGCTCGCCCGCCGTCTCGAACTGGAGCTCGATGCGGCGCCGGACCTTGCCGGCCTGCTGGCGACGCTGATGCGGCGCCATCCGGGAAGCTTCGTCTACGGCGTGCCGCTCGACGCCGGCAACGGCGAGGATGCGGGCGTGCTGCTGGGCGCAAGTCCCGAGCTGCTGGTGCGCAAGGCCGGCGACCGGGTTTTCGCAAATCCGCTCGCCGGCACGATCGCCGCCGATCCGGATCGGCTGCGCAACGCCCGCAACATCGCCCGCCTGCTCGCCTCCGCGAAGGACCGCCAGGAGCACGCCTATACCAGCCGCGCCGTCGGCGACACGCTCCGCCCCTTCTGCAGGAGCCTCGACGTTCCCGAAACCCCGAGCGTGCTCGCCGCCGGTCCCGTCAATCACCTCTCGACCGTCATCACCGGCGAACTCGCCTCGCCCGGCGTGACCGCGCTCGACCTCGCCCTCGCGCTCCATCCGACGCCGGCCGTGGGCGGCGCGCCGACCGCCGAGGCGCTGGCGGCCATCGCGGATATCGAGGGGTTCGATCGCGGCCTCTATGCCGGGATGGTCGGCTGGTGCGACGAGAATGGCGACGGCGAATGGGCGGTGACACTCCGCTGCGCGGAAATCCGCGGCCGCCGCGTCCGCCTCTTCGCCGGCGCCGGCATCGTCGAGGGCTCGGACCCGGAGGCGGAGTACCGGGAAACAGAAACCAAGCTGAAAACCATGCTCCAGGCTCTCGGCCTGGAACCGTCCGCCGCCGGAAAGGCGCGGGCAGAAAGGTAGACCATGCTCCAGGAAACGGCCCAAGATCTTTCGGTGGACGCGCCGACCTGGCCGGAAACGTTTCGCGCACGCTATGTTCGCGAGGGTTTCTGGCAGGCGGAAACCTTTTCCGGCATGCTCGACCGCATCGCCGACCGCCATGCCGGCAAGACGGCGCTGATCGAGAGCGGCCGGCATGTCACCTACGAAGACCTTCGACGGCGCGCGGGCGCGCTTGCGGCCGGCCTTCGCCGCCTCGGCCTTCAAAAAGGCGACCGCGCCGTCGTGCAGATGCCGAACGGCATCGCCTTCGTCGAAGTCGTCTTCGCGCTCCTGCGCCTCGGCGTCGTTCCGGTTCTGGCGCTGCCCTCGCACCGCCATATCGAGATCGGCCGCTTCCTCGACTTCACCGAGGCCCGCGCCTACTTCATCGCCGACCGCGCCGGCGGCTTCGACTACCGGGCGCTCGCCCACGAGCTGCTTCCGGGCCTGCCGGCGCTCCGCCATGTGATCGTCGACGGCGAGGCCGAAGCCTTCACCGCGCTTTCCGGGCTCTTCGAGGACGCCGCGGTCGATGACGCCGCCCAGCCCGAGGATGTCGCGGTCTTCCAGATTTCCGGCGGCACGACCGGTGTGCCGAAGCTCATTCCGCGCCGGCACAACGAATATCTCTACAACATCCGCACCGCCGCCGCCGCAAGCGGCATGGCGGAGGACACCGTCTATCTCTGCGCGTTGCCCGTCGCCCACAATTTCCCCTTCGCCTGCCCCGGCATCATGGGAACCTTCGTCAGCGGCGGCACGGTCGTCATCGCCCCCGATCCCGACCCGAGGACGGCCTTCGCCCTCATCGCGGCGCATGGCGTGACGCTCACCTCGCTCGTGCCGCCCCTCGCCCTGCTCTGGATGGAGGCCGCCGGTGCGCCTGACGCCGACATATCGAGCCTCAGAACCCTGCAGGTGGGCGGCGCGAAGCTCAGCGAGGAAGCCGCGCGGCGCGTGCGCCCGCGCCTCGGCTGCGGCCTTCAGCAGGTCTTCGGCATGGCAGAGGGCCTGATCTGCTATACCGGCCTTGACGACGACGAGGAGACGATCGTCACCACCCAGGGCAGGCCCATGTCGCCGGCGGATGAAATCCGTGTGGTCGATGCCGAGGGCCGGGACGTCGCGCCCGGCGAGCCGGGCGAACTCCTGACGCGCGGGCCCTACACGATCCGCGGCTACTACAAGATCCCCGAGCACAATGAGAAAGCCTTCACGCCGGACGGCTTTTACCGCACCGGCGACATCGTGCGCCTGACGTCCGCCGGCTATCTCGTGCTCTCCGGCCGCGAGAAGGACCAGATCAACCGGGGTGGCGAAAAACTCTCGCCCGAGGAGGTGGAGAACCTGCTGCTTGCCCATGGAGACGTGCACGACGCGGCCGTCGTCGGCCTGCCGGACGAAACGCTCGGCGAACGCATCTGCGCCTTCGTGATCCCCCGGACCGGCGGGCTGAAACCGCTCGCCCTCATCCGGCATCTGAAGGCGCGGGGCCTCGCCGCGTTCAAGATGCCCGACCAGTTCGTCTTCATCGAGCGGTTCCCGGAAACCGGGATCGGCAAGGTGAGCAAGAAGGACCTGCGCGAACGGCTGAAGCAGCTTCACCTTTCCGCCGGCCTCGACAACGGAGATTGACGCGTGCCCTCAGCGAAAGACCTCGGCCTGCGCGCCGAAACGCCCGCGGACTGCCAGGACCTCGGCGACATCCGCCAGGCGATCGACACGATCGACCGCGCGCTCGTCGACCTGTTCGGCCTGCGCATGGGATACGTATTGGAGGCGGCCCGCTTCAAGCCTGACGTCGCCAGCATACCGGCGCCCGAGCGCGTTGCGGCCATGCTGCCCGAACGGCGGCGCTGGGCAGAGGAAAACGGGCTCGACCCGGATTTCATCGTGCCGCTTTTCAGCCAGATCATCCAGTGGTTCATTCAACAGCAGATCCATCATTGGGAACAGAAGAACGCGCCCCGGCGCGAGGCGGAGTAGGACATGGCGGAGCCCGCACTTGCCCGCAGCCGGCATGAAACGGCTGCCGAAACCATGGCGCTCGAGCTGCACCGGCTCGTCGCGGAAGAGCTTGGCGCCGAGCCGGAGGAATTCGGCACCGATGAAAACCTCATCGAACTCGGCCTCACCTCGATCGCCCTGATGCGTCTGCAAAGCCGTCTCTCGGCGGACGGCGCAACGCTCTCCTTCAGCACCCTGGTGGCGACACCGACCGTCGAAGCCTGGGCTGCCCTGGCGGCGGAGGCGCAGCATGGCGCCGGGAGCATGGCCGCGCAGCAACCGGCCGGCCCGGCCGCCGACACCGGCCCGTTCCCGCTCACCGACATCCAGCGTGCCTACTGGCTCGGCCGGGATCCGCATTTCGAGCTCGGCGGCGTCGCCGCCCATGGCTACATCGAGGCGCTGACGCGCGATCTTGACGTCGAGCGGCTGGAGGCGGCCCTCAACGCCACCATCGCCGCCCATCCGATGCTGCGCGCGGTCATCGACACCGACGGGATGCAGCGCGTGCTCGACGAGGTGCCGCGCCTTGCCATCGGGCAGACTGACCTCAGCGACCTTGCCGCGGAGGAACGGGAGCGGCGCCTCTCGGCGCTTCGGGCGGACATGGAGCAGGAGGTGCTGCCCGCCGACCGCTGGCCGCTCTATCGCGTCCACGCGACGCGGCTTTCACCACACGAAACCATCCTGCATCTCAGCTTCGACATCCTCGTCTTCGACCTGAAATCCCTGGAAATCTGGCTTGCGGAATGGCGCGCACGCTATGAGAACCAGGCCGTCGCCCTCCCCCGGCCGGCGGCGTCATTCCGCGAGCACGCCCTCGCGCGCGAAGCGGAGGCGAGGTCGCAGGAAGCCGCCCGCGCGCGGCGATACTGGCAGGATCGGGCCGCCCATCTGCCGCTCGGCCCGGACCTGCCGCTCGCCCGACCGGTCGAGGCGATCGACGCGCCACGTTTCGCCCGTGAGCAGCGTGTCCTTTCGCAGGCTGCGTGGCGACGCCTGCAGGACAAGATCCGCAGCCGGGGCATCACGCCCTCGGCGGCCCTGCTGGCCGCCTATGCACGCGTGCTCGCCCTGTGGAGCGGGAGCGGCGCCTTCACCCTGACGACGACACTCTTCAACCGCCCGCTGTCCGGCCCCTCCTATGACGGCGTGATCGGCGACTTCACATCGCTGACGCTGGTCGAGATCGACACGCTCGCCCCCGCCTCCTTCGCCGCTCTTGCCCACGCGACGCAGGAGCAGCTCTGGCGCGATCTCGACAACAGCGCCGTCAGCGGCGTCGAAGCGCTGTCGATGGTGGCGGCGGCCCGCAATACGCCCGGCCGGGCACTGATGCCCTATGTCTTCACCAGCGCGCTCGGAACGGGAAAAAGCTATCTCGACGCCTTCTCCGGCTTCGGCGAAATCGTGCGCGCCGCGGTGCAGACGCCGCAGACCCTGCTGGACCATCAGGTGCTGGAGCACGAGGGCAACCTCGTCCTCAACTGGGATTATGTCGACGCGGCTTACCCGGAAGGCCTGATGGCAATGATCGCCGACCGTCACCTGTCCCTGCTGGAGACGCTCGCCGCGGAAGACGGCACCTGGAACACCGCCATCCTCTCCCTGCCGGAAGAGCAGGCGGCGCGGCGGATAGCGGTGAATGCAACGGCCTGGCATGCGGGCACGGACGCCGTGTTGCTGCACGATCCTTTCCTGCGCCAGGCGCAGGCGCAGCCGGATGCGATCGCGGTCATCGACGAAGAGCGCAGCCTGACCTATGGCGAACTCGACAGGGCCAGCAACCGCCTTGCGGGCCAGATCGCCGCCGCCGGCGCGATGCCCGGCCCACCCATCGCCGTGCTCCTACCGAAGGGCTGGCGGCAGGTGGTCGCCGTGCTGGGCATCCTCAAGGCGGGCGCAGCCTACATGCCCGTCGATCCCGCTCTTCCCCGCAAGAGGATCGAGACATTGCTTGCGGAAAGCGGCGCGACGCTGGCGCTGATACCCGCCGATGCAGCCGATGGTGACCTTCTCGTCCCCATGATCGTGGTGGACGATCCTTTATTGTCGGAGGCTGGCGCCGAGGAGGTCATCCCGCCACAGGCGGCCGCGGATGATCTCGCCTATGTCATCTTCACATCAGGCTCGACGGGCAAGCCAAAGGGCGTCGCGATCCAGCATGGCGCGGCGCTCAACACCGTGCTCGACATCAATGCGCGCTACGGCGTCACGGCCGCCGATCGCTGCCTTATGGTGTCCTCGCTCAGCTTCGACCTGTCGGTCTACGACATTTTCGGCATGCTCGCCGCCGGCGGCGCGATCGTCATTCCGCCGGCCGCCCCCGCGCCGGATCCCGATTGCTGGCTGCGCCTTCTCGAAGAAGCCGGCGTGACCCTCTGGAGCAGCGTGCCGGCGCTCCTGCAATTGCTGCACGACCGGCTCGCCGACCGCGGCACGCTCGCAATGCTCTCCCGATTGCGGCTCGTCATGCTCTCCGGCGACTGGCTGCCCCTGCCGCTCTGCCGTTCGCTCCTCAAGCTTCCCCGGCCGCCGAAACTGGTGTCGCTCGGCGGCGCGACGGAGGCCTCCATCTGGTCGATCGCCCACGAGGTCGAGCGCATCGAGCCGGGCTGGAAAAGCGTGCCCTACGGTAGGCCGCTCGCCAACCAGACGATCCACGTGCTCGACGAATCCCTTGCCGAGCGCCCCGACTTCGCCATCGGGGAAATCTTCATCGGCGGCGTGGGCCTCGCGCTCGGTTACTGGCGGGACGAGGAGAAGACAAACGCCCGCTTCATCCGCCATCCCCGCACGGGCGAACGCCTCTACCGCACGGGCGATTTCGGCCGCTGGCAGCCGGACGGCGTGGTCGAATTTCTGGGCCGGCGCGACGGCCAGGTGAAGGTCAACGGCCTGCGCGTCGAACTTGGCGAGATCGAAACACTCATCGCCGCCGATCCGGCGGTGCGGCAGGCAGCCGTCGTCGCGGTGCGCGGCGCGGGAACCGGCGACAGCCTTGCCGCTTTCCTCACCCTCGGTGGCAGCGCGGCCTACCGCGAGGAAACGTTGCTCGCCGCGCTGCGCGATCACTTGCCCGCCGCCCTTGTTCCCTCCACCTTCATCGTGCTCGACCGGATGCCGTTGACCGCCAACGGAAAGCGTGACGGCGCGGCGCTGGAACAGCGCGCCCGCGAAGCCGCGGCAGGCACGTGCGCGCCTCCCGCACGGCCGCTCTCCGATATCGAGAAGCAGGTCTGCGATCTCTGGAAGGATCTCCTGGGACGGCCGATCGAATCCCTCGACACCAGCTTCTTCCTCGTCGGCGGCAACTCGCTCCTCGCCACGCGGCTCGCGGGACGTCTTTCCCAGCTCTTCGAACAACCGGTTTCAGTGATCCGGATCTTCGAGCATCCGACCGTCGCCGGCCAGGCTCGCCTCTTCGCGCCTTCCTCGGCCGAAGTGCCGCATCAGCCGGAGAACGGCCCGCGGCGGGTGCGAAACCACCGGCAGAAAAAGAACGGGAGAATGGACGTTAGCGCGTAGCCGGCCGGACAGGCTTGCTGGCGATCTCGGTGGACCGAATACCTTACTGCTTGAAGAACCGGAACGCAGCAGATGCTCCGGCCACGACGGTCAGCACCCGCACGATGTGATGCAGCACCACGAACGGCACATCGACGTTCAATGAAAGCGCGATAAAGCTCATCTCCGCGACGCCGCCCGGTGAATAGGCAAGCACATAGGCGATGAAACGATCGCCGCCAGCAAGGGAGAGCACCGAGGAAAACGCGGCCGTGCAGAGCAGCATCACAAAAGTCGCGCCGGCCGACAGGAGCATGGACTGAAGCACGATCCGTGGCGAAGCCCCTGCGAAGCGGCAGCCGATCGTCGCGCCGATGACGACCTGGGCGCCGGCAAGGGCTGCCGCCGGCAGCTCGAAATCCGTCAGTCCCGTCAGATGGAACACGGCGCTGGCAAGCATCGGCCCGACGAGAAAACGCGCCGGCAGCCGCAACAGGCTTGCAAGCACGGCGCCGCCGATGACGGCAGCCAGGAACCAGAGGATATCGTCGACCGCGACCGTTGCCGAAGCCGCGGACACCGTTGCCGTGCGATCGATGTCAAAACCGGTAAGGGCCTCGATCAGGAACGGGAGCGCCAGGACGACCAGGAAAATCCGCGCGGCATGGATCAGCGCGATCATGCGCTCATCCCCGCCCCTTTCCGAGCCGAGCGTGATCATCTCGACAAGGCCGCCCGGCATCGCGGAAAAATAGGCCGTCACGGGATCGAGCCGGGCGATGCGGCGAAAATAGACGAAGGCCAGCGCACCCGTGATCGCGATGAAGGCGACGAGGCCGAGAAGCGAAACGATCCAGGCTGCGGCATGCCGGAAAATCTCCGGCGAGAAGGACGTGCCGAGCACGGCCCCGATCACCGCCGTCATCGGCGGCCGCGCATGTTTCGGCAGGGACACCGGGACATGCAGGAACGCAGAAAGCGCGGTCGCCAGCATCGCCCCGAGCAACCAGGCAAGCGGCATGTGCGCCAGCCACAGCAGGAAGCCTCCTGCCGTGGCGATGGCAAGCGTCAACGCAAACCGCGCCGCCGAGCTGGCTGCCTCCCTGCACCTCACGGATGGCGTCCCCCCCCTCAATAGCCGCCGAAGACGGCTTTCAGTTCCGCGACGTTTTCCGGGGAGAGCAAACGCGTGGGTGCATTGCGCAGCAGAACGAGCAGCCTGGCGGTTTCCTCCAGCTCCTCGGCGGCATAGACCGTGGAGACGATGTCCCTGCCGGCAACGACGGGACCATGATTGGCAAGGAGGACAGCGGCATGGCGGCCGCCAAGCTCCCGTATCATCTCGCCCATCCGCTCGTCGCCCGGCCTGACATAGGGCAGCAGCTTCACCTTGCCGACACGCATGACGACATAGGGCGTGAGCGGCGGGATGCAATCGTCCGGGTCGGTATCGCTGAGGCACGACAGGGCGGTCGCGAAGGTCGAGTGCAGGTGCACCACCGCCCCTGTCTGCGGCCGCGTTTCGTAGAACGCCTGGTGCAGGAACACCTCCTTCGAGGGCTTGTCGCCACTGATGTGGTTGCCGCTTCGGTCGAGTTTCGAGATTCGCGCCGGGTCGAGGAAGCCGAGACACGAATTCGTCGGGGTCATCAGGATCCCGTCCTCGACCACGGCGCTGATATTGCCGGCGGAGCCGACGGAGAAGCCGCGGTCGAACAGTGATTTCGAAAGACGGACGATCTCCTCGCGAACCTTGTTTTCCGCACTCATCTGCCTGCAAGCCTTTCCAATGCCTTGGTGAAGAAATCGGGCGTACCGAAATTGCCGGACTTGAGCGCCAGCGCCACGGGCTCATCGCCGCCCGACAAGAGCACCGGCACACCGGGGTCGATCTCGGCCCCGATGGTCAGCGCGCCAAGGTCGAGCGCCGAAACGACGGCGCCGGACGTCTCACCGCCGGCGACGACGAGCCGGCGGATGCCGGCCTTGACCAGTTCCCGCGCCGTGCTGGCGAAGAGGCCGTCGAGCGCGGCGGCAACCATCTCCCGCCCGAAGCGCGCCTGGACGGCCTGGACCTCACCGGGCGTGCCCGAGGAGTAGACCAGCGGCGCCCTGCCCCGGTTCGCAAGCAGGAAGGAAGTGAGGTCCGCGGCGGTGACCGAACCGTCCAGGACGCCGGCGACGTCGATGGCAAGCGCCGGATGGTCCTTGCGGTGGATGTCGACCTGTTCGCGCGTTGCGCCGGAGCAGCTTCCGGCGAGAATGGCTTCCGGCCCGTCCATGCCGATCACCGCCGCTCCCGTGCCCGCGGCAAGGCCGCGCTCGATGAAGTTGGCGGCAAGGCCGATGGCGATGCCCGAACCGCCGGTGACGAGGCGGCACGATGCCGTAGCGCGGCCGATCGCGACGAGGTCGTCGTCCGTGATGGCGTCGACGATGACGAGGGTGTTGTCCTGCTCCCACAAGGCGGTCTCTATACCGGCAGGACCTTCACGGACGGTTGCGATATCGACATGGCCGACGCCGCCCGTCGTCTGGAGCCGTAGCCAGCGGCGGATATCGGCGTCCGTCATCGGGTTGAGCGGATGGTTCTGCAGGCCGGAATCGTTGAGGAGCCTGTCCTTCACGAAGAGATGGCCCTGATAGACCGTCCGGCCGGCGCCGGGAAACGCCGGGCAGGCGACGACGCCCTTGACATCCAAGGCCCTGGCAAGCGCCTCGGCCACCGGGCCGATATTGCCTTGCGGCGTTGAATCGAAGGTCGAGCAATATTTGAAGACGATCTGCTCGCAGCCCTGGCCGAGCAGCCAGCGCAGGGCGGCAAGCGACTGCTCCACGGCAGCGGCGGCTTCGATCGACCGGCTCTTCAAGGCGATGACGCCCGCCTCGACATCGGCCTCGGCCTTGCCATGGGGAATGCCGAGATATTGCACCGTGCGAAGACCGCCCTCGCCCGGCAAGCCCTTGGCGAGCGTGTTCGCGATGTCGCTCGCCCCGGTGAAATCGTCTGCAATCACGCCAAGCAGCATGGAACGGATACTCCCAAAATCAGGCAGCGCCGAGAAGGCGCTTCAGTTTGTCGATGGCGGCGTCCGGGCTCGAAAGGACCGGGATGTCCGTCGCCGCCCGCACGGCCGGCACGGCGCGCGCCGTGGAAAAATGCGCAAGCACGATGCTGTCGAAGCCCTTGAGACCCGCCGCGGCCGCGGCGACAAGGCGGTTGTGGGTTTCGACATCGCCAGCCCGTACGGCCTCGATCGCGTGCTCCACAAGGAAGCTCTCCAGGGTGGCGGTCGGGTCGATCCGCGCCGCCTCCTCGGCAAACTCCGCCTCCATGCCCTCCCGCGCCGGCGGGAAGGTGTAGAGCATGGCCGTCCGGCCGCCCTTGCGGATGGCGGCCTCGAACATCGCCTCGTTCGGCTTCAGCACCGGGATATCGACGGTCGCCGCCGCCTGCTCGATGGCCCGGCCGAAGGCCGAGCAGGTGAAGAGCACGGCGGCGCTGCCGATCTGCTTCGCATAGTGCGTCAGCGCCGTGATGCGGGCCGTCAACGCCTCGGTGATATCGCTACTTTTCGCCCGGTCGGGCGAGAGGCTGTCTTCGAGCAGGTTGACCATGTCGGCCTCCGGCCAGGCGGAGGCGAAGGCCTGTCTGATCGGCTCCATGGCGATCGGCGTCGCATGGACGAGGGTTATGCGGGGCTGTTGCGACATTCCATTCCCTTTGAAAGGAGCGGCCGCCCGCGGCGGGCCTTCGCCGGGGTAATTCCGTGAAATCCGGTTCGCCGGAACTGCCCCGGCATCTTGTTTCTACCGCATCGTCCGATGCCGAAACGATGCCGCTTCGGCTGGAAAGGCGCTAGCGCTGGCCTGCCGAGAACACCCACACGCTTTCGGAGGGAATGCGCGCCCAGACCGTGCCGGTCGAAAGCTGCTTTGCGCCATGCGCCTTGGCGACGAAGTCGCCGCGTCGCAGGCGATATTCCCAGCGGTCGCCGAGATAGATGCTGTCGTCGAGGTTCATCTCCAGCCCGCCGGCCTGCGGCTGGTCGCTGACGCTGATCTGCTCGACACGGATGACCGCCCGCGCATCCTCCGATGCGGCCAGCCCCGAGGCCTCGCGCACCGTCCCGTCAAGGCTCCAGTTCTCGCCACCGATGATGGCGCTCTTGCCGTCGACCGACTTGACCTTCGCCTTGACGATGTTGTTGGCGCCCAGGAAGTCCGCCGAATAGAAGCTGTTCGGGTTGGAATAGATCTCCTGCGGCCCGCCCTGCTGGACGATCCGGCCATCCTGCAGGAGGAGGATGTTGTCGGCGGCGGCAAGCGCCTCGCTCTGGTCGTGCGTCACGAGGATGGCGCAGATTTCGAGGTCGAGGATCAGCTTGCGGATCCAGTAGCGGGCTTCCTCGCGCAGCTTCGCATCGAGGTTGGAAAGCGGCTCGTCGAGCAGAAGCACGCGCGGCTCATAGACCAGCGCCCGGCAGATCGCGACGCGCTGCTGCTGGCCGCCCGAAAGCTGGGAGGGAAAGCGGTCGGCCAGATGGCCAAGCCCCATGCGGTCCAAGATCGCCTGGACGCGCTTTTCGATATCGGCCTGCGTCACGCCGCGCAGCTTCAGGCCGTAGCCGACGTTCTCCTTCACCGTCCGGTGCGGCCAGAGCGCGTAGGACTGGAAGACGAGGCCGATATTGCGCTGCTCGGGCGGCAGGGCGATCTTCGTCTCGCCGTCGAGCACGGTCTTGCCGCCGATGACGATCTGGCCGATTTCCGGCTGTTCGAGCCCGGCGATACAGCGCAGCAGCGTGGTCTTGCCGCTACCCGAGGCGCCGAGCAGGGCGACGATGGAGCCGCGCTGCGCCGTGAAGGACGCGCCCTTGAGGATCTGCAGGCCGCCCAGCCATTTCTGGACATTGCTGACGACGAGTTCAGTCATGGATTTTTGCTCCCAAACGAAGGGCGAGCGCAAGGCCTGCGCCCGTCAAGACGATGCTGATGAGGGAAAGGGCGGCGATCGTGTTCATGGCGCCGGTCTGGAGAAGCGAGACCATCAGCGAACCGATGACTTCCGTGCCCGCGCCCATGAGGTAGACGCCCGTCGCATATTCGCGAAGGAAGATGATCATGATCAGCGCCCAGGCGCCGGCAAGGCCGGGCCTTACGATCGGGATCACCACGTCCTTCCAGGTCCGGCCGATCGTGGCGCCCGTGGTGCGGGCGGATTCCTCAAGCTCCGGTGCGACCTGGATGAGCGTGCCCTGCAGGAGGCGCAGACCATAGGACAGGCCGACGACGACATAGGCGATGAAGAGGCTGACCAGCGTCGGGCGCAAGGGCGTCAGCAGCGGCACGAACAGGAAGACCCAGAAGAAGGCAAGGCCGATGACAAGTCCGGGCAGGGCGCGCGGCAGGAGCACGATGTAGTCGAGCACCGTGTTCGACAGGCCCCAGTTGCGATGCCCCGCAAGACCGACCATCAGGTAGATGCCGACCGCGACGGCGCCGCCGACCACGGAGAGGAGCACGGTATTGACGATGCCGCGCACCAGGCTCGGAACTTCCAGCATGCGGTCGAAATTCGCGAACGTGAGATGGTCGAGCAGATTGACGCCTTCGCCCCAGGCATCGACGAAGGCGCGCACGGCGATACCCCCGATCGGCAGGGCGACGGAGACGAAGAGCCAGAAGCCGATGATCGAAAGCGCGATGGCCTGACCGCTCCCGCCGAGTTTCAGCGTGGCGACGCGAGCGCCCTTGCCGCCCATCGCGGCATATTTGCGGGCATTGCGCAAAAGCGTGCGCTGCATCCAGACGAGCGGCAGCGTGATGAGGATGAGCACCACGGCGACGACGGCCATCAGCTGATAGGTCGGCGTGCCGAACAGCGTGGTGAGCTTGTAGATGTAGGTGGTGAGCACCATGATGCCGTTCGGATCGCCGAGGACCAGCGGGATGCCGAAGGTCTCGAAGCCGAGCAGGATGTTGAGCGCGGCGGCGAAGATCAGCGCCGGCAGCACCATGGGCAGCGTGACGTCGCGCGAGACCTGCCAGATGGACGCGCCGGTGGTGCGGGCGGCCTCCTCCAGGTCCGACGGCAGGTTGCGCATGGCCGAGGAGACATAGAGATAGACATGCGGCACATGGCTGAGGCCGGCAATCAGGATCATGCCCGGCAGGCTGTAGATGTTCCACGGCACGAAGCCGAGGATGCCGCGGACGAAGAGCGAGACGAAGCCCGTCGGGCCGACGGACACCGTATAGCCGAAGGCCAGCACGATGGACGAGATGAACATCGGCACGAGCACGAGGATTTCGAGCAGGCGCCTGCCCCTGATGTCCGTCCGCGTGATCAGGAAGGCCAGCAGGCCGCCGAGCGGCACGGCAATCGCGACCATGCCGAAGGAGAAGATGGCGGTGGTGCCGAGCGCCTTGTAGAAATTCCTGTCGGTGAAGACGTATTTGTAGGCGTCGAGACCGAATTGAGCGCGCGGGCTGAAGAAGGCCGCCGTCAGGAAGCTCTGGTAGACGATCAGGCCGACAGGCGCCAAAACGGCGATTGCCAGAAGGCCGATGACGACGCGCCGGTAAAGGCTGGCATTGCCGTGCCGCGGCATCCTGGCCGGATACTTCTTCTCGGCCGCGGCTTTCGCCAGGGCGAGCGCAGCCGGTGCTTGTGTATGGGTGGACATTCTATGCCTCTCGCAAACGGTGGCGGAGCCGCGGCGCTATCTGAGCGCCGCGGCCGGCTGAGCATCAGCGGCCGAGGGCGGCCTTCCAGTCGTTGAGGAACTGGACGCGCTTCGTCGGCTCCATGTATTCGAGCACGCCTTCATCGACCGCGATCGGCTTCAGGCCGCCGCCGACGCGCTCGTTCAGCGTCTGGATGTTGAGGCCGGCGGTCACGTCGTCACGCACGGACGGCAGGCCGCCTTCGGCGAGAAGCGACTGCCCCTCGGCCGAGAGCATGAAGTCGACGAAGAGCTTGGCGGCGTTCGGATGCGGGGCATCCTTGGTGATCAGGGCGAGGCGCGAAAAGGCCGGCGTGTAGTCGCTTGCGAAATGCACGCCGAGATTCGGGCTTTCCTTCACCCAGTCGAGCGCATAGGAGCCGATGATGTTGATGGCGATGACGTTTTCGCCCGATACCACCGTTTCCTTCATGCCACCGGAGCTGGAATAGATCTTCGCGCCGTCCTCGCCCATGGCCTTGGCGAGATCCCAGAAGTCCGATCGGTTGCGGGCATCGTTCGAGTGGTGCAGGAAGCCCGAACCGCTCTTTTCCGGGTCGAAGGTCGCGACCTTGCCCTGAAGCTCGGCCTTGTTGTCCTTGAGGAAGGCGATCATGTCGGCATAGGTCTTCGGAAGCTTGTCTTCCGACAGTGCCTTGGTGTTGTAGATCACGCCGACCGGCTCGACGGTCGTGCCGAACAGCATGTTCTTGTAATTGGCCCATGCCGGCAGGTGGCCGGTTTCCGGCGAGGCATATTCGGCCGCATAACCTTCCTGGACAAGCGTCATCTGCAGGTCCATGGCGGAACTCCAGACCACGTCGGCCGTCGTCTGGCCGGCGGCGGCTTCCGAGATCACCTGGTTGTAGGCACCGTTCGTTCCGAGGTCGTTATAGGCGATCTTGATGCCGTATTTCTTGGTGAAGGCATCCTGCAGCTTCTGCGACTGGGCGGCATCGGTCGAGGTGTAGACCGAGACGGTGCCTTCCTCCTTTGCCGCGGCGATGACGTCGGCATAGCCGGCCGGATAACCGGCGGGAACGTCCTGTGCGAATGCGGCGGCGGCGAAGGCGGTCATGAGCGCCGTGCCGACGGCGAAGACGGCCGAGCGGGCGGATATTGTGTAATTCATCTCTCATCTCCCAAAAGATTGGCCCGCGCTTCGGAGCGGCCGGGCACGTCATGCGAGGGCCACTCCCTGCCCCCGCCTCCTCATGCTTTGCATTTTGGATTTTAAAAAATCAAAATGCAAATGCTCTTCTCAGGCACTGGCACGTTTCCGCTCGCCGCCGCCCGCCCGAACCGCGCCCGCGACAAGCGAACCGAAGGTATCGGTGTTGGTGGTCCCGCCGAGATCGCGGGTGCGGGACGCCGGATCGGCGAGAACCTCGTCGACGGCCCGTTCGATTTCCGCGCCGGCCGCCTCGAAATGCGCCAGGCCGCGCTGCTCGCCGAGCCAGCTCAGCATCATCGCCGCGGAAAGGATGAGCGAGGTGGGGTTGGCGATGTTGCGGTTCTGGATGTCGGGTGCGGAGCCATGCTGGGCCTGGGCGCAGACGAGGCCGGTCTCGGCATTGGCATTGATCGAGCCGGCAAGGCCGAGGCTGCCCGAAAGCTCGCTGGCGAGATCCGACAGGATGTCGGAATAGAAGTTCGTCGCGACGATCACGTCGAAGCGCGAGGGGTCGCGCACCAGATGGGCGGCCATCGCGTCGATGATGAAATCGTCGAGCGTCACGTCGGGGAACTCGGCGGCGACCTTTCGCACCTGCTGCAGGAACAGGCCGTCCGTCAGGATGAAGTTGTTGGCCTTGTGGACCGCGGTTACCTTCCTGTTGCGCTTCATGGCGAGCAGGAAGGCCTGGCGGGCAATGCGTTCGCAGGCGGACGCCGTGATCTTGCGCACCGAGAGCGCCACATCCGGCGTCGGCATGAATTCACCCGTGCCGGCATACATGTTGCGGTCGGGATAGAACCCTTCCGTCGCCTCGCGCATGATCACGAGGTCCATCTTCTTGGCATCGTTGAGGAACGGGCGCGAACGCGCCGGGCGGACATTGGCATAGAGGTCGAGCTTGACACGGAAGCCGGCCGAAACGTTCACGCCGCCCTTGTCGCGGGCGGGATAATCCATGTGCGACTGCGGTCCCAGGATGATGCCGTCGAAGGTGCGCGCGCGCTCGATCGTCTCGTCGCGCAGCGTCGTGCCGAACTTTTCCAGGCTCGTGAAGCCGGTGTCCTCGAAGTGGTATTCGAGGCCCAGACCGAACGCCGCATCGGCGACCTTCAGGACCTCCATGGTTGCCGCTGTGATCTCCGGACCGATCCCATCACACGGCGTCACGAATATTTTCATCAGATATCTCCCATGAGGCGACGAGCGAAATCGCCGCTCTGCGTCACGGGGAGATTATTGGCTTTTTAAATCTAAAAATGCAATCACTATTTTTCGAGATTGTCTTTTTCATGCGCCTGGTGCGACCAGGACCAGGTAATGGGCGACTTCTTGGAGAGTGCACCGCCGAGGTGCCGGCGCATCGCGTAGGAAGCCTCCACGACCTCACCGCGCTCCAGAAGATCAAGGATTTCGAGGTGTTCCCGGCACTGGCGCACGGTGCGGCTGCGGTCGACGCGCGAGCGGTATTCCAGCAGGCGCCGCATGCGGTTCACGCGCACGAGCGAGATGTGGAAGAAGGGATTGTTGGCCATCTTGATCAACTCCTCATGGAAGAGCGCGCCATTGTGCAGGAGGCGCTCGGCCGGCAGCCGCTCGATGTCCGTGTCCAGCATGCGGCTCTGGATCCGGCGCTGCTCGTCGATGATCTTGCGGTCGAGCCGGAATTCGGGTTCCAGCATCGCGGCCGGTTCGATCAGCATGCGGAAGCGGTAGATCTGCTCGAAGGCCTCCGGCGTCTTGGCGACCGGCAGGAAGCGCCAGCCGTAGCCCTGCTTGCGCTCGGCCCAGCCCTCGCGGGTCGCACGCATCAGGATGTCGTTGAGTTGCGACTTGGTGAGCTCATAGCGCTCGCGCAGCATCTGTTCGGTGACTTCGGCGGGAATGCGGTCCGTCAGCCAATCCTCCGCCAGCCGCTGGTAGTCGTTGGCGACCTCGAAGGGTCCGGTATCGTCACGCACCTGCTCGACGACACCGCTCGCCGCCTCGCGGACGAAGAAGCCGCGGTTTTCCTTCTGCTCCAGCAGCCCCTGGCTTGCCAGCATGTCCATGGCCTCGCGCACCGGCGAGCGGGACACGCCGAAACGGTCCGCCAGCTGCTGCGTCTTCAGGTGATCGCCCACCGAAAGCTCGCCGGATGTGACGAGAAGCGTGATTTCGTTCGCGATGGTCTGGGCGAGCTGGCTGGAGCGCATGGATACCGTCCGGTCTTCTGAAGCAATCGGCTGGAGGTTATTCCATGCTGCGGGCAAAGGAAACAAGAGGCGGGATTCTTTGCATATATACCGCATTAAAAGCCAATGAATCGTCGGAAACTCGTTGACATTCTCTAATTATTGGCTTTTTACGTATTAAAAATCACTTTGGAGATGCGAAATGGCTCTATGGATCGAAACCGAGACGGGTCCGGTCGAAGCCATTGACCTGCGCGCGGCCTTCGACGAAGTCCGGCGCCTGCCCTTCGTCCTGCGCATCCTGCTTGAAAACGTCGCCCGCCGCGACCCCGCGCGCCTTGCCTCGTTCACCGACGCCCTGCGCGATTGGCTCGGCGAGGGCACGAGCGAGGCGGAGGTGGATTTCCACCCCTCCCGCGTCCTCATGCACGACACGACCTGCGTTCCCGCCCTGGTGGACATCGCCGCCATGCGTGACGCCATCGCGGAGGCAGGCGGCGATCCGTCGCGCCTGACACCCGTGCTGCCCGTCGACGTATCGGTCGATCACAGCGTCGCCGTCGACCGGTATGGCCGCGGCGACGCGCGGGAACACAACATGCGGCGCGAGATGGACCGCAACAGCGAGCGCTACCGCCTGATGAAATGGGCGACCACGGCACTGCCGGGCGTGCGGGTGCATCCGCCCGGCACCGGCATCATGCACACGCTGAACCTCGAACAGCTCGCCACGGTCATGGAGGTCGTCGAGCGGGACGGCACGCGCCGGGCCGCCCCGGATACGCTGATCGGCACGGACAGCCATACGCCGATGATCAACGGCATCGGCGTGCTCGCCTGGGGCGTCGGGGGCCTGGAGGCCGAGAGCGTCTTCTTCGGCCTGCCGGTGACGATCCGCCTGCCCGACGTCGTCGGGGTCCGTCTCACCGGCCGGCTCGGCCCGGGCGTGCTGTCCACGGACCTTGCACTCGAGGTCACCCATCTGCTCCGAAAGCACGGCATATCGGGAGAGTTCATCGAGTTTTTCGGCGAAGGCGTTCCGGCGCTGACCTGCGGCGACCGCGCCGTCGTCGCCAATATGGCGCCCGAATACGGCGCTTCCACCGGCTTTTTCCCGATTGACGGACAAACCGTCGCCTATCTGCGCCAGACCGGCCGCAGCGCGGACCATTGCGCCTTCGTCGAAAGGGCGGCAAAGGCCCTCCACCTCTGGTTCGACCCGGCGGCGGAGCCGCGCTACAGCCGCATAATCGATCTCGACCTATCGGCAATCGAACCGATCCTCGCCGGCCCCCGACGCCCGCAGGACAGGCTGCCCGTCGCAACGGCCGCCGAGGCACTGGAGGCAGCAAGCGGCAAGCCCTTCGAAACCGGAAAAACCATACCGGACGGCGCGATTGCCATTGCCGCCATCACGAGCTGCACCAACACCTCCGATCAGCGTCTCCTCGCCGCCGCCGGCCTCGTTGCCCGGAAAGCACGGCGCCTCGGCCTTCGCCCGCCCGCCTGGGTGAAGACATCGCTGGCGCCCGGCTCCCCCGCGGCCGAGCGTTTCCTGGCGCGCAGCGGCCTGCTTGCGGACCTGGAAGCGCTCGGCTTCGGCATCGTCGGCCACGGCTGCACGACCTGCATCGGCAATTCCGGCCCCCTGCAAGCGGACATGGCCGCGGCAATCACGGACGGAACCGTCGCCGCCGCGCTCCTCTCCGGCAACCGGAATTTCCCCGGGCGCGTCCATCCAAGCCTCCAGTTCGGCTTCCTCGCGTCCCCACCGCTCGTCGTCGCCCTCTCGCTCATCGGCAAATTCGTCTCCGATCCGATGAACCGCGACATCGGCCGCGGCCCGCACGGGGAAACCATCCGCCTTGGCGATCTCCTCCCCGCAAACGGGGAGATCGATGCCATTGTGCGAGGGGCCTCCGAGCCCGCCGATTTCGGACAGGCCTTCGCGCAGGCCGCAGCCAACGCGGCATGGCAGGCGCTCGATGCCCCCGCCTCCGCGCGGTTTCCTTGGGATCCCGCATCGACCTATATCCGCCGCCCGCCCTTCGCCTCCGCACGGACGGCAAGCCGGCTCGGCGCCTACGAAGCCCATCCGCTGCTCGTTCTCGGCGACGACATGACCACCGACCATATCTCGCCGGCCGGCCAGATCGGCGCGGCCAGCCATGCGGGACGGCATCTCGTCGCGCATGGCGACCCGCCGGACGACCTGAATGTCTACGCCGCCCGCCGCGGAAACTGGCAGGTTATGGTCCGCGGCCTCTTCGACAACCGCACCGCCGGCAACCTGCTGATCGACGGCCGGCCCGCCGCCCGCACCATCCATGCCCCGACGATGGAGGAAGGCCCCCTCTGGGCCATCGCCGAACGCTACCGGCAGGAAAACCGGCCGGTCGTCATCGTCGCGGGCGAACGATACGGCACCGGTTCCTCGCGCGACTGGGCGGCCAAAGGCGTCGCCCTCCTCGGCATACGCGCCGTCATCGCCCGCAGCTTCGAGCGCATCCACCGCAGCAACCTCATCGGCATGGGCGTGCTTCCCGTGGTGATCGATCGCGCCGTGCCGCTTTCGATAGGACCGCAGGACAGGATCACGATCGATGCCACGGCGGTGGAGCCGAGAAGCGAGCTGAAACTGCTCATCCGCCGCGCCGACGGCCAAAACCAGGCTTTGGTGGGAAGGGCGGCCGTGGAAACGGAACGGGAAATCCGGATCCTCAACGCCGGAGGAATGATCTCCACGATCTTGTCCGACACGCGAACGCGTTGAAGTATCGCGCCATACGCCAACAGGCCTGGTGGGACGCGCCGCCACGGTATCCCCCCATGGGATGGACGCTGCGCGGCCAGCAGGCATATCTCGCGCGCCATGGGCGTGATAATCACGGGAAGCCGCCGCACGGATAGAACCAGCCCTCGCGGACATCGAACAAGATATCGAGTAGGAGGAAAAAACATGATCGTCGTCACATCTGAGGAGATTGCAGGTACGCCGCGGGATGCGTCGGGTCCCGGCTGGCAGAGCCGCCGGATGATCGTGCGGGAACATGGAATGGGACATTCGGTTCACGAGACGCGGGTGGCAAAAGGTGCCGAACTGCACCTGCACTACAAGAACCATTTCGAAACGAACTATTGCATCTCCGGCGAGGGCGAAGTGGAGAATGTTTCCACGGGAGAGGTCTTTCCCATCGTCCCGGGAACGATCTATGCCTTGAACGAGCACGATCCCCATATCCTGCGCGCGAAGGAAGCGCTCCTGCTGGTTTGCGTGTTCACGCCGCCGCTCTCGGGCAGCGAGGTTCATCGCGAGGACGGCAGCTATGCCGAGGGCTGAGCACCCGTCTCCATTTCCACGGGATGCAAAACCAAAGGCACAAGCCGCGGGTGACACTTGGATCCTCGGCTCAAGGCCGAGGATGACGTCGATGGGTGGGGCGGCGCTCTTCACCAGGCTGGGGCCGGCGTTTCGCCGGCCTTTCGTCGTCTTCGGCTCAACCCATGCGCTCGGAGGCATAGGAACCGGGGCTGGGCGGGAAGACGATGGTCTTGTTGCCGTTCATGAAGACGCGGTGGTGGATATGGGCATGGACCGCGCGGGCCAGAACCTGGCTCTCCACGTCCCGGCCGATCGACACATAGTCGTCCGCCGACTGCGCATGCGTGATGCGCGCCACGTCCTGCTCGATGATCGGACCCTCGTCGAGGTCCTCCGTCACATAGTGCGCCGTCGCGCCGATCAGCTTCACGCCACGCTCGAAGGCCTGCTTGTACGGGTTCGCCCCCTTGAACGACGGCAGGAACGAGTGGTGGATGTTGATGATCCGGCCCGACATCTTCTTGCACACCGCATCCGACAGCACCTGCATGTAGCGGGCGAGAACGATCAGCTCGGCGCCGGACTGCTCGACGATCTCCACCAGCCGCGCCTCGGCCTGCGGCTTGTTCTCCTTCGTCACCTTGACGTGGTGGAAGGGGATGTCGTGGTTGACGATGACCTTCTGGTAATCGAAATGGTTCGAGACGACGCCGACGATGTCGATCGGCAGCGCGCCGATCTTCCAGCGGTAGAGCAGGTCGTTCAGGCAATGGCCGAAGCGCGAGACCATCAGCAGCACCTTCATGCGCTCGTCGCTGTTGTGGAACTCGTAGGCCATGGCGAAGGCCTTGGCGACCGGCGCAAAGCCCGCGTCGATATCGTCCTGGCTTGCGCCGCCTTCGCTCTTGAAGGTCAGGCGCATGAAGAACAGGCCCGTCTCCTGGTCGTCGAACTGCGAACTGTCGACGATGTTGCACTCCTTCTCGGCGAGGTAGCCGGTAATCGCGGCGACAATGCCGCGGGTCGATTGGCACGATACGGTCAGCACATAGGTCTTCATCGGTTCGTTTCCCCTGGAAGCCGGACGGGCGCGCTTCAGGCCGGCCGCGCGGCACGCGCGAGGGCCTTGAAGGCCATTTCGCGGGTCAGCATGCCGATTGCCGCCCCGCCCTCCGTGACAAGGATGGCATTTTGCGCGGCGAGCGGCGCAAAGCACTGGCCGAGGGCGGCATTGGCGTCGATGCTGGCCACGGGCACGGCCTCGCCGGAAGCACCGCGGGCAAGGAGGCGCAACGCGCCGTCCCGGGCGACGATGACGCCCGGATGCTCGCCGAGCAGCGCAGCGGACCGCTCCGGCGTCGCCTCCGCCTGCGTCAGGACCGGAATCCGCGCGAAGGCCTCGTGGGCATAGAGGGCACGCGACAGGTCGACCTTCCGCACGAACCGATCGACATAATCGTCGGCCGGCCGGAACAGGATCTCCTCGCCCGTGCCGACCTGACGCAATTCGCCGTCCTTGAGGATGGCGATGCGGTCGCCGAGATGCAGGGCCTCGTCGAGGTCGTGGGTGATGAAGATGATGGTCTTTTTCAGCCGTGCCTGGATATCCTTCAGCTGCTCCTGCATGTCGCTCTTGATCAGCGGGTCGAGCGCGCTGAAGGCCTCGTCCATCAAAAGCACCTCCGCTTGCGTCGCCAGTGCCCGGGCCAGGCCGACGCGCTGCTGCATGCCGCCGGAAAGCTGGCGTGGAAAGCGGTTCTCGAACCCCTTGAGCCCGACGAGCTCCAGCTGCTCCATGCCGAGGGCCACCGCCTCGCGGCGGTTGACGCCCTGCAGGATCGGCCCGCAGATGGTATTTTCCAGCACCGTCTGGTGCGGCAGCAGGCCGAAACGCTGGAACACCATGGAAATGCCGGTGCGGCGGAAGGCGATGAGCTCCTTCGCATTCATCTCCATGATGTTGCGGCCGTCGACGAGGATGCGGCCGGCGGTGGGCTCGATCAGCCGGTTGAAATGACGGATCAGGGTGGATTTCCCCGAACCCGACAGGCCCATGATGACGAAGGTCTCGCCGCGATGGATCGAGAAGTCGATGTCCTTGAGGCCGACGACACAGCCGGTCCTCTGCAGAACCTCGGCCTTCTGCGCGCCGGCGCGCAGCTCGGCGAGCGCATCGTCCGGGCGGTTGCCGAAGATCTTGTAGACCTTGTCGACCTGGATTTTCACGTCGGAAGTACTCACGCCTCATTCCCCGCTGGCAAGATGTTTCTGGGCACGCCGGCCATAGGACTGGGCGATGCGGTCGAAGATCACGGCGAGGAAGACGATGGCGATGCCGGCGATGAGGCCGCGGCTGACCTCCAGCCGCTGAATACCCTGCAGGACCTGATAGCCGAGGCCGCCGGCACCGATCATCGAGGCGATGACCACCATGGAAAGCGCCATCATCGTCGTCTGGTTGACGCCGGCCATGATGGTCGGCAGGGCAAGCGGGATCTGCACCTTGAGGAGTTTTTGCCGCGGCGTCGCGCCGAAGGCAACGATCGCCTCGACCACTTCGCCGTCGACCTGGCGGATGCCGAGATCGGTCAGCCGGATCACCGGCGGAATGGCGAAGAACACGGTGGCAAGGATCGCCGGGATCTTTCCCGGGCCGAACAGCATGACGAAGGGAATGAGATAAACGAAGATCGGCAGCGTCTGCATGATGTCGAGCAGCGGCAGCGCGATCGAGCGCAGCCAGTCCGAGCGCGCCATGACGATGCCGAGTGGAATGCCGATTACGACGGCCACCACCGTCGCGGCGAGCATGAGCGCAATCGTCGCCATCGCGTCGTTCCAAAGGCCGAGGGCCCCGATGAAGACGAGCATGGCGACGGCCCCGCCGGTTGCCTTGAGGCTCCGTGCGGCCGAATAGGTCAGCGCGGCGATGACGGCGATGGTGACGTACCACGGCAGCCATTGCAGGAAGCTTTCAAGGGCGCTCAGGAGCTTGAGCAGCGGCAGCAGCATTCGTTCGAACGTATCGCCGTAATGCGCCACGACCCAGCTGAAGCCGTCGTCGATGGCAAAGCGGAGACCGCGGGTGTCGATGAATTCGGGGAAATTGTCTGCCACGGCACAAGCCTTTCACGATGCATCTCTTGCCGGCCGCCACGCGACGCGGACCGCCGGCAAAGGAAGGTCGCAAGAGCGGCGCAACCGCGCGGTCGCGCCGCCTCGCCAGAGGACCCTCAGAGCGAGGCCTTGACCTTTTCGGCGACGTCGGCCGGGACCCACTTGGTCCAGATGCTCTCATAGTTCTTGAAGAAATAGGCCGCGACTTCCTCCGGCGAGGCCTTGTTGTCGTCGCCCCAGGCCAGCACGTCGCTGATCTCGGCGTTCGGAACCTGCATCTTCGACAGGAACTCTGCGACATCCGGCGCCTTTTCCTTCAGGCTCGTGGTCGCGGCGACGGCAACCTCGCCCACGGCCCAGCCGGTCAGTTCCGGCTTCTCGCACTTGGCATCGGTGAGGCATGTGAACTTGGCCGCATCATAGGCAGGCATGTCCAGCACCTTGAGCCTGTACTTGCCGATCACCTCGGTCGGCCCCCAGTACCAGCCGACAAATGGCTTCTGGCGCGAGACTTGGCGGGCGATGGTGGCCTTGAGGTTTGCGCCGGATCCGGTCGGATAGACTTCATAGGTCTCTTCGAGGCCGAGCGCCTTGATGAGGTTGTTGGTGATGATCTCGCAGCCCCAGCCGGGCGGGCAGGCGAAGAAGCGCCCCTTGCCGGGGGCCGATGCGTCCTCGAACACCTTCCAATTGTCCTTGAGGTCGCTGACGGAGCGGATTTCCGGATGCGCCTCTGCAACATAGTCCGGGATCCACCAGCCTTCCTGGCCGCCGCTGGCGAAGATATCACCGGCCTTGTACACCGTGCCTTTCGCCAGCATCTGGTCCCAGGTCGACTTGACGGTCGAGACCCAGAGTTCCGGCGCGATGTCCGGCTCGCCCTTGGCCAGCATGGAGGAGGCCGTCGGCACCGTGTCGCCGGGCACGATCTGCACGGTGCAGCCGTAGCCTTCGGCAAGGATCGCCTTGGTCACATAGGCGAGCGTGCCGGCGGAAAGCCACGTCATTTCCGCCACGGTGATCGGATCCGTCGTGCCGCATTCCGCCGCCTGGGCAGCGTTGCCGCCGAGCAGCATGCAGGAGAGGCAAGCGCCCGCGAGAATCGATGTCCTGATCTTCATGTCCGTTCCCTTTGTTGTGGTTGTCGTGCTCGTGACGGTTACGATGTCGAATGCGGTCACTTTTATCAAACCGAAATAACTGATCCGCATTTCAGAAAAACTTTAGCGAATGAACGCCTCGATCCGCTCGATCAGCGCGGCGTCGACGGCCACGCCATCCCGCTCGGTGCGCCGGCGCGCGGCCCGCCGGCGGCCGCCCGGCAGACGTGCGCCCTCCTGCCCGGCGATGGCGCCGAGAAGGTTTGCGACCTGCGGCGAAAAGGTTGGTGAAAAGGCCGACGGATCGAAGGCGATGAAGCACTGGCCGGTCCGCGGCGGCCCGCCCGCCGTGCCGGAGAACGGGCTCGCATCCTTGCTGAGGGCCGCTCCCGATAGGCAGGATGCAAGGATTTCGACGAGAAGGCCGGCGCCGAACCCCTTGTAGCCGCCGGCTGGCAGCATCGAGCCCTTGAGGGCGGCGACGGGATCGAGCGTCGGCGCGCCATCGGCATCGAGCGCCCAGCCAGGTTCGATGGGCCTGCCCTCGCGCGAGCGCAGGAGGATCTCCGATTTCGCCACCACGCTTGCCGACTGGTCGAGCACGAGCGCGACCCCGCCTGCCTCGTCCGGCACGCCGAGCGCGAAGGGATTGGTGCCGATGACGGGCGTGCGCCCGCCGGGCGGCGCGATGGACGCCGGGGCATGGGTGGTGCAGAGGCCAAGCAGGCCCGCTTCGGCGATGCGCTCGGCATGATGGCCGAGCACGCCGCAATTGTAGGAGTTGAACACCGTCAGCGCGGCTACCCCGTTCCGCCCGGCGGCGGCGACGAAGCGATCCCAGCCGGCATCGATCGCCGGATGGGCGAAGCCGGTCGCCGCATCGACGACGATGGCGCCGGGACGCGGCTCCGACACGACGGGCGACGCCCTGCCGTCGACCTTGCCGCAGCGCAGGTGCTCCGCGTAGATCGGCACATAGAGCAGGCCATGGCTGCGAATGCCGTCGCGCTCGGCCAGCATCGTCGACCGGGCGACGGCGGCGGCGTTGTCCGTGCTGGCCCCTGATGCCGTCAGTGCGCGCAGGCACAGATGCTCGACCGCAGCGAGCGTCATCACCCGTTCCGTCATGGAAATATCCTCAATCGTTGTCCGTGGTTCCCGCGCCCGCACCCTGCGCGCGCGAAAAATCCGAGGCCGGGACGCAGGTTCGCGCCGCAAGCGCAAGTGCCGCCGCATAGGCCGCCAGATCGCTTGCCGCCGGTCGCGGCGTTGCCGGCCGCGCAAGGCGGTCGTCCCCGGGCAGGAGACGAAGCACTGCCGCGGACGGCATGAGGCCACCGGCATCCTCCACCAGCGCAAGCGGGACGACAGCGCCCTCGCCGCGCTCCACCGCAAGGCAGAGCCCCATGTCCCCTGCCGTCGCACCGGCAAGACCGATCAGCAGCAGGCCGCAATCCCGGCCGTGCAGCGCGACCTCGTCCCGGCCGCCGCAGCAGAGCGCATCGATATCCGCAAGGCCTTCGAGAATGTCATCCGGCCCCCGCCCGGCAAGCGCGTCGACGACGGCAGCGACGGCATCGACGCCGCGCGCCGCCAACCAGACGGCGGCCTCGCCGATATCCTCCGCAACACCGTAAGGCAGTCCCGCGCCGGCAGCCGCCTTGCGGGCGAGTGTCTGCACTTCATTGTAGGAAAGCAGGATCGTCGTCATGGCAGCACCGGAAGCCAGCAGTCGTCGGTTTCGCCGGCCGTGATCTCGCCGGCCGTCGGGGCGCCCTGGAAGAGCGTGATGCGCGTCCAGCGATCCGAGCGCGGATCGAATTTCGACGCGCCGAAGAAGGCGAGCTTGCAGCGCAGCATGTCGATCGGCAGGCAGCGGTCCGAGAGCAGGTTGTCGCGGATTTCCGCATAGGGCGCGCCGGCCGTCGCCTGGATGCGGCGAACCATGTGGCGATGCTTCGGGAAACGGGCGAGGAAGGCGGCGACGGTCCCGGTCTCCGGCACTTCGGCAAGGTCGGCGGCGAGCCGCTGCGCCTGCCGGGCGATGTCGAGCGGCAGCTCCAGTTCCGCCCCGGGCTCGGCTCCGCGGCGGCCGAGGCGCGGCTCCAGCTTCTCCTGCGAGACATACCAGAACTGGGCGGTTTCGGCCGGCTCCCCGAAGGCGATGGCGAGCGCCCATCCATAGTGCTCGCGCAGGAGCGCGCGGAGGGCCGCCAGGTCCATGCCCGGTCGGAGCACCCCTTCGCGCACCGCCGCCATGCCGCCTGCAAGGTCATCGTTTTCAGGTCCCGCCATCTCGATGAGCAGCGCGGCAAGCAGTTCCTGGAAATCCACGGAGAGGAGCTGCCCGCGGTCGAGCAGGGCCGCGACCGGAAAGGCCGTGGCCAGCAGCCGCGCAGGATCGATCCAGGCTTCGGCCTCGGCCCACTCCGCGCGCAGGCGAACGATGCGTGCCGCAAGCCCGTCATCCTCCACCGACCATTGGTCGAGGTGCCGGGCCGCCTGTCGCCAGAGATCGGCCAGCCTGTTCACCGCCGCCGCATCAAGATGCGGTTTCGACCGCACACGCGCCAGGGCGGTCTCGCGGGCGAGGACCCAGTTGTTCAGCAGCACCGGATGGTTTACCAGGAACGGCGCCATGCCGAGGCCGGTGGAATTGCCGACCCCGATGTGACGGCGCAAGTCCGGCGCCAGCAGCACGGCGGTTTCGGGCGCGCGGCACCGGGCGATGTGCTCGACGAGGTCGTGCGAGAATTCGCGGATCAGCCAGACGGTGAGCATCTCCGCCTGGAAGGGACCATCCAGCCCCCTGCGCCCGGCAAGGACGCAACGGTCGGCGATGCCGAATTTTCCATTGCCGTAGACGGCGGTGGTGCGCAGCAGGTAACCGACCTCGCCGAGACGCGCCCGATCCGGCTGCCGGCCTTGGGCCAGGCTGTCGGCGACATGCTCGAAGAAGCGCACGGACTTGTTGGCGCGGCTCAGCACCAGGTCGCGCGGGCCGAAGCGCCCCGCCTCCTGCCGCGACGCGTTCGCCCGCAGCCGGCCGATCTCGGCGGCATCGGGAATGCCGTCATAGAGCACGTAGCTCGTATCCCAGGCCTCGGCGATCACGCGGTCGGAGCGCTGGTCGTCGGAGAGCGGGCAGGAGAAGGCGACAAGGCTGTAGTCATGGCCGCCGAGCCGCAGCGTATAGACCGCCTCGCCAAACCCCTCGTCGTCCATGCGCCAGACACCGCGATGCACCGCCGCGCCGCTTGCCGCAAGATGCCGGATCAGGCTGCGCAGGAAGCTGAGCCGCGTCGGAAAAGAGGCCCCCATTCGCCGCAGGCGCATGACGACATCCGGCGAGCGCAGTGCCAGCGCAGGCTCCGTCGTTACGTCGAGCGCGCGGCCGGTCATGGCATCGGCCCGAACGAAGCGTTGTAGAAGCGCAGCCAGTTGCCGCCCATGATGCCGCCCATCTCGGCCTCCGAGAAACCGGCCCTGTGCAGCCCGTCCCGCAGGTTGCCGAGATCGGTATTGCTGGTGAACCAGGCCGGCTGGCGGGGAAAGCCGGCCGCGGCGGCCGACCCTTCACCGAAATCCATCACCTTCGACCAGCGGCCATTGCGCATCCATGTCACCACCGAATCCGGCTGGTCCTGGCAAAGGTCGCTGCCGATGCCGACATGCTCGACGCCGTAGCGCGCGGCCGTCTCCGCGACCATGGCGCAAAAACCCTCCAGCGTGCAGTTGGACCCGTCCTTCAGGTGATGTGGATAGAGCGACAGGCCGAGCATACCGCCGGATCGTGCCAGCGCCTTCAGGACCGTGTCGGACTTGTTGCGCAGGGCAGGATGCCACCAGTGCGGATTGGCATGGGTAATGGCGATCGGACGGGTCGAGATCTCTATCGCCTCCAGGGTCGAGCGTTCGGCGGAATGGCTCATGTCGATGACCATGCCGACGCGGTTCATCTCGGCGATGGCCTGGCGACCGAAGCGGGTGATGCCGGGATCTTCCCCCTCGTAGCAGCCGGTGGCAAGCAAGGACTGGTTGTTGTAGGAAAGCTGCATGAAGCGAACGCCGAGCGTATGGCAGACCTCGATGAGCCCGATATCGTCCTCGATGGGCGACGGGTTCTGCAGGCCGAAGAAGATGGCAGTGCGCCCCTCCCGCATCGCCCGCTCGATATCGCTGCCGGATCGGCCCGGGAAGATGAGGTCCGGGTGGCGCTCGAAGTGGCGGTTCCAGGCGATGATGTTGGCGACCGTCTCGCGGAAGCTCTCGTGATAGGCGATGGTGGCATGGACGGCATGCACGCCGCCGGCCCGCATCTGGGAGAAAACGCGCGGGCTCCAGTTGGCATATTGCAGGCAATCGACGAGGGGGCTGGCGATCTTTGCATCCATGGCCTTACTCCGGCTCCCCCGCCCGGATATAGGCGGTCTTGACCTGGGTGTAGAATTCGGCGGCCGAGCGGCCGTGCTCGCGCGAGCCGAAACTCGAATCCTTCCGCCCGCCGAAGGGCACATGATAGTCCGTGCCCGCCGTGGGCAGGTTGACGGTCATGCAGCCGGTTTCGACATGGCGCCGGAAGTGGGTGGCGCGAGCGAGCGAGCTGGTGAAGATGCCGGCAACCAGCCCGAAGCGCGTGTCGTTGACGACGGAAAGTCCCTCCTCGTAGGAGCTGACCTTCTGCACCGCGGCGATGGGCGCGAACATCTCCTCGCGGTTGAATTCCATGGCATTGGTCGTGCCGGTCAGGAGCGCGGGGGCCATGTAGAAGCCGTCATGGGCAAGCTGCAGGCGCTCGCCCCCGACGGCGACCGCGGCGCCAGCGGCGCGGGCACGCTCCATCCAGGCGAGGTTGGCGGCAAGCTGGCGTTCGCTGACCACCGGGCCGACCTGGGTTCCGTCCGCCAGCGCATGGCCGACCTTCAGCGCCGCGACGGCGGCAGCCAGTTTCTCGACGAAGACGTCGTGGACCTTCGCATGCACCAGGAGACGGGAGGAGGCGGTGCATTTCTGCCCCGTGCCCGAATAGCCGCCGCCGATCGAGGCCGCGACGGCAAGGTCGATATCGGCGTCGTCCATGACAAGCAGGGCGTTCTTGGAGCCGAGTTCCAGCTGGAACTTGGTGAGGTTCGCGGCCGCGGCGACAGCCACCTGACAACCGACCTCGTAGGACCCGGTAAACGTGATGGCATCGACCCCGCGATGGCCGGCAAGTCCGTTGCCGACGACCGAACCCGGCCCCATCAGCAACTGGAACGCTCCGTCCGGCAAGCCGGCGCGGTGGATGATGTCGGCAAGCGCGAAGGCTGAGGCCGGCGTCTCGTTGGCCGGCTTCCAGATGACGGCATTGCCATAGGCGAGCGCCGGGGCGATCTTCCAGCTGGCGGTGGCGGTCGGGAAATTCCAGGGGGAAACGACGGCCACCAGCCCCATCGGCTCGCGGCGCATGTCGATCTCGATGCCGGGGCGGACCGAATCCGCGTTCTCGCCGAGCTGACGCAGCACTTCGGCCGCATAATAGGTGAAGAACTGGCCGGCGCGAAACACCTCGCCGCGGCCTTCCGCCAGCGGCTTGCCCTCCTCCCGTGAAAGCAGTTCGCCGAGTTCGGCGGCACGCTCCATCAGTTCCATGCCGATCGTGTTGAGGATCGCCTGGCGCTGTTCGAGCCCGATCTTCCGCCAGGCCGGCAGTGCTGCGCGGCCGGCCGCCACCGCCTCGTCGACATCGGCTGCATCCGCCTGCGCGTAAAGGCCGATCAGGTCGGTGACATCCGACGGGTTGCGGTTCTCGTGGAAACGTTCGCCCTGCCTCCATCGGCCGCCGATCAGGTTGGCGTAGCGTTCTGCCATTTGCATCTCCATTCCGTTCGACCGAAAATCCGCCAGCGCCACGCTTCAATCAAGCAGATATTTCTGTTATCAATTTCAGAAGAATTGAAGTGAGTGCCATGATCAAGCTGGAAGCATTGCGGGTCTTCGTCACGGTGGCGGAGAGCGGGAACATCAAGGATGCGGCCGACGCCGTCGGCCGCACCGCGTCGGCCGTGTCGATGACCCTGAAGCAGCTGGAAGACGAGATCGGCGGACCGCTGTTCCAGACGGACCGCAAGAACAGCCTGACGGCGCTCGGCAACCTGATGCTCGATCTCGGCCGCGAGCAGATCAGGAGTTTCGACAAGTCCGTCAGCATCATGCGCGCTTTCGCGCACAGCCGCATCGGCAGCCTGTCGATCGCCTCGGTGCCGTCCGTGGCGACGAACGTGCTGCCGCCGATCCTGCAACGGTTTCTTCAAACCCGGCCGCAGGTGCAGGTCGAGCTGTTCGACATCGACAGCGCGCAGGTGCGCCGCATGGTGGAAAGCGGCGTCGCCGATATCGGCATTGCCGGCGAAAGCCGCACGGGCGGCGCGGTGGAGTTCACGCCGCTTTTCAGCGACCGGTTCAAGCTGCTTTGCAAGGACGATCACGACCTCTGCCGCCTCGAACGACCCGTCAAATGGAGCGATCTCAATGGGGCGACGCTGATCCGCAATGGCGCGTCCGACCGGATCGAGGCGGCGGATTACAAGCAGCTTTCGGCACTGTCGCTGATCACCGTCTACAACGTCACCTCACTGGTCGCGATGGTGAAGGCGGGCCTCGGCCTGACCATCCTGCCCTCGCTGACCATGCATGGCGCGCATGAGGGCGTGGCGGCGCTGGACCTTGCCGATGCGGCGGCGAGCCGCCGGGTGGGGCTGGTCGAGCGGCGCGACGTTCCCCCCTCGCCCGTCGCCGCGGCCTTCCGCGCCTTCGCCCTGAAGGAAATTCCGGCCATAGTGGCCGAGCGGCTTGGAACCTGACCACCGGGCGCCTTGCACCTCACGAATGAGGCGTGGCGCCGGCGCGCCGGGCTTTTGCCGGCGTATGACCATAAGCGGCCCTGAAGGCGCGGGAAAAATGCCCGGCGCTGGAAAAACCGGTGGCATAGGCGATTTCGGCGATGGAAAGCGGGCTCTGCTCCAGGAGGCGCCGGCCATGCGCCAGGCGGATCGCGCGATAGGTATCGAGGAAGCTCTGCCCGCGATGGGTAAGGAACAGCCGGTCGAGATGGCGCGGGCTGATGCCGGCAAGCCGCGCCATCTCGCTGCGGTTCAGCGGATTTTCGATGGCTGTCTCCATCTTTTCGAGGACGGCCAGCAAAGCCGGATGGTTGGTGCCGAACCGCTCCGCCACCGCGCCGCGCTGCGGGTCGGCCGGTTCGGCAACGGCGGTGTGCAGATACCAGTCGCTGACGCGGCGGGCGAAATCCGCGCCCATGCGCGCGGCGATCACCGCATGCATCATGTCGAGCGGCGCCACGCCGCCGCCGCAGGTGACGCGTCCGCCATCGACCACGAAGCGCGCCTGACGCGGCACAAGATGCGGGAACGTCTCGCGCAGCAGCGGCGCATGTTCCCAATGGATGGTGAAGGCGCAGGCATCGAGCAGCCCGGCGGCCGCGAGCACATAGGCGCCACTCGAAATCCCGCCGATGCGCACGCCATCCCGGGCGAATTTGCGTAAGGGCGCATGCAGGGCGGAACTGCCCTGCCAGTCGGCGGGATTGCCGCCGGCACAGACATACAGCGTGTGGCAGCTGCCGCCGAGATCGGAAAGCCGGCCGCAGGCGATCTCCAGGCCGGCCGAGCTTCTGACCGGAAGGCCATCCGCCGAGAGCGGCACGACCTCATAGAGCGGGCTGCCGGCGATGAGGTTGGCCGCGCGCAGCGGCTCGCTCGCCGAGGCATAGGACATCAATGCGAAATTCGGCAGCAGGATGAAGCCGATGCGTTGCAGGTTTCGGATATCAGGAGGCTGCATGTCCTGATTCTACCTCAAAAAGTCCCTTCAATGCAATGAAGCATGCCCGTTCGCTGCTACTCAAGGACCAACGGCCTCTCTCACGAAAAGCGACGGCGATGCGCTACTCAGCCCTCTCCCTCCTCTGGAACGGACTTCGCGGCAACCGCGACTGGCGACCGGCCTGGCGCCAGCCGCAGCCGAAACCGCATTATGACGTGATCATCGTCGGTGGCGGCGGGCATGGGCTGGCGGCGGCCTACTACCTCGCCAAGGAATTCGGCATCGCCAATGTGGCGGTGCTGGAGAAAAGCTACATCGGCTCCGGCAATGTCGGCCGCAACACGACGATCATCCGCTCCAACTACCTGCTGCCGGGCAACAACCCGTTCTATGAACTGTCGATGAAGCTCTGGGAGGGGCTGGAGCGGGACTTCAACTTCAACGCCATGGTCTCGCAGCGCGGCGTGCTGAACCTCTACCACTCCGACGCGCAGCGCGACGCCTATATGCGGCGCGGCAATGCCATGCGCCTGCACAGCGTCGATGCCGAACTGCTTGACCGCGACGACGTGCGCCGCATGGTGGCCTTCCTCGATTTCGACAATGCCCGCTTTCCCATCAAGGGCGGGCTGCTGCAGCGGCGCGGCGGCACGGTGCGCCACGACGCGGTCGCCTGGGGCTATGCCCGCGGCGCCGACAGGCACGGCGTCGACATCATCCAGGGCTGCGAGGTCACCGGCATCCGCCGCGAGAACGACCGCGTCGCCGGCGTCGAGACGAGCCGCGGCTTCATCGGCTGCGGCAAGCTGGCGCTGGCGGCGGCCGGCAATTCGTCCGAGGTCGCCCGCATGGCGGATCTCAAGCTGCCGCTCGAAAGCCATGTGCTGCAGGCCTTCGTCTCGGAGGGGCTGAAGCCCTTCATCGACGGCGTCGTCACCTTCGGCGCGGGACATTTCTACGTCTCGCAGTCCGACAAGGGCGGCCTCGTCTTCGGCGGCGATATCGACGGCTACAATTCCTACGCCCAGCGCGGCAACCTGGCGACCGTCGAACATGTCGCCGAAGCCGGCAAGGCGATGATCCCGGCGCTCTCGCGCGTCAGGGTGCTGCGCGCCTGGGGCGGCATCATGGACATGTCGATGGACGGTTCGCCGATCATCGACCGCACGCCGATCGACAATCTCTACCTCAATGCCGGCTGGTGCTACGGCGGCTTCAAGGCAACGCCCGCCTCCGGCTTCTGCTTCGCCCATCTCCTGGCGCGCGGCGTGCCGCACGAAACGGCGGCGGCCTTCCGCCTCGACCGTTTCCGACGGGGTCACCTCATCGACGAAAAGGGCCAGGGCGCCCAGCCGAACCTTCACTGACGGAGATTTGACATGGCAAGCCTCGTGCCCTGCCCGCATTGCGGGCCAAGACCGAAAGAGGAATTCACCATCAAGGGTGCGGCGCTGCCACGCCCCGCGCCAACCGCCGATCCGGCCGAGTGGTTCGACTATGTCTATCTGCGCGACAATCCGCGCGGGTCCCATGAGGAATACTGGCACCACACCGCCGGCTGCCGCCGATGGCTGGTCGTCAGCCGCGACACCATCACCCACCAGGTCGCCGCCTGCCGCGATGCCGCAGTGCAAGGACACGCCGCATGAGCTCCCATCGCCTGCCGCAGGGCGGCCTGATCGATCGCAGCAAGCCGCTCGCCTTCACCTTCGACGGCAAGCAGATGCAGGGGTTCCAGGGCGACAGCCTCGCCTCCGCCCTGCTGGCCAACGGCCGCCGGCTCGTCGGCCGCAGCTTCAAATACCACCGTCCGCGCGGCATCCTGACGGCCGGCGCCGCCGAGCCGAACGCGCTCGTGACCATCGGCAGCGGCGGGCGCACGGAGCCCAATACGCGCGCCACCATGCAGGAGCTTTATGCCGGCCTTGCGGCCCGCAGCCAGAACCGCTGGCCCTCGCTCGACTTCGATATCGGCGCGCTGAACGGCCTCCTCTCGCCCTTCCTCGGCGCCGGCTTCTACTACAAGACCTTCATGTGGCCCGCCGCCTTCTGGGAGAAGGTCTACGAGCCCTTCATCCGCAAGGCCGCCGGTCTCGGGAGGGCGACGCATCAGGCCGACCCGGATCGCTATGAAAAGCGCTGGGCGCATTGCGACCTTCTCGTCATCGGCGCCGGGCCGACGGGGCTTGCCGCGGCACTTTCGGCCGCCCGGTCCGGCGCGCGCGTCATCGTCGCCGACGAGCAGGCGATGGCCGGCGGCGCACTGCTGTCCGAAACCGCCACGATCGCCGGCAGGCCGGCGCCGGCCTTCGCGCAGGACTGTGCCGCGGAGCTGGAGGCGCTGCCGAACGTCACGCTGCTGACGCGCACCACCGTCTTCGGCTGGTATGACGGCAATGTCTTCGGCGCGGTCGAGCGGGTGCAGAAACATCTCGCCGAACCGGCGCCGTCCGTGCCGGTCGAACGCCTCTGGCGCATCGTCGCCAAGGGCGCGATCCTCGCCAGCGGCGCGGAAGAAAGACCGCTGGTCTTCGGCGGCAACGACATTCCCGGCGTGATGATGGCCGGCGCCATGCGCAGCTACCTCAATCGCCATGCCGTCGCGCCCGGAAGGGCGACGGCGATCTTCACCACCAATGACAGCGGCTATGCACTCGCCCGCGATCTCGAGGCGAAGGGCCTCGATGTCGCGGCCATCATCGATCCGCGTGAAAGCGGCGGCGCGGACTATGCCGGAAAGGCGCGCCTCATCCGCAACGCGGTCGTCACCGACGCTCATGGCGGCAGGAGCCTGTCCGCCATCGACATTCGCACGGGCGGCCGTACGGAACGGCTGGCGGTGGACGCGCTCGCCCTGTCGGGCGGCTTCAGCCCGGTCATCCACCTGGCCTGCCATCGGGGCGGCAGACCCGTCTGGTCCGACGAGAAGGCGGCATTCCTGTCCCCGGCAAGCCTCGATGGCCTCGTTCCCGCCGGCGCCGCATCCGGCATCGCCGGCCTTGCAGCCTGCCTTGCGGACGGCGCGCGCCAGGGCGCCAGCCTCGCCGCCGCGCTCGGCTTTGCCGCAAGCCCCATCCCCTTCGGTCCGGTCGAGGGCGATGCGCCGGCTGCGCCCGCCAAGGTGCTCTGGTCGATCCCCGGCGTCCGGGGCAAGGCCTTCGTCGATTTCCAGAACGACGTGCACCACAGGGATCTCGATCTTGCGGTGAAGGAAGGCTACGGCCATGTGGAACTCGCCAAGCGCTATACGACCAGCGGCATGGCGACCGACCAGGGAAAACTCTCCAACATCAATGCCATCGGCCTGCTGGCCGAAGCGCGCGGCGTTTCGCCGGGCGAGGTCGGCACGACCACCTTCCGTCCATTCTACACCCCCGTCTCCTTCGGCGCCCTTGCGGGCGCCTATCACGGAGAGCACTTCCAGCCGGTGCGCCGCTCGCCGCTGCATGGCTGGGCGGAGCGCCATGGCGCGGTCTTCGTCGAAACGGGCCTCTGGTACCGTTCCGCCTGGTTCCCGCGCACCGGCGAGAAAGGCTGGCGGGAGAGCGTCGACCGCGAGGTTCTCAACGTGCGCAACAATGCCGGGCTTTGCGATGTCTCCATGCTCGGCAAGATCGAGATCTGCGGGCCGGACGCCGCCGAATTCCTCAACCGGGTCTATTGCAACGCCTTCCTGAAGCTGCCGGTCGGCAAGGCCCGCTACGGGCTGATGCTGCGCGAGGACGGCATGGTCTACGACGACGGCACGACAAGCCGGATCGAGGAAAACCGCTTCTTCATGACGACGACCACGGCCTATGCGGCGGGGGTCATGAACCACTTGGAGTTCTGCGCGCAGGCGCTCTGGCCGGAGCTCGACGTGCGCCTCGCCTCCGTCACCGACCAGTGGGCACAGATGGCGATCGCCGGGCCGAAATCGCGAAAGATCCTGCAAGTCATCGTCGACGAGGATCTCGGCAACGACGCCTTTCCTTACCTGGCGGCCCGGGAGGTCTCGCTGTTCGGCGGCAGGCTGCACGGCCGGCTCTTCCGCATCTCCTTCTCCGGCGAGCGCGCCTACGAGCTTGCCGTGCCCGCGGCCTATGGCGACCGCGTCGCCGAGGCGCTGATGGAGGCCGGGCAGGCCGATGGCCTGATGCCCTACGGCGTGGAAGCCTTGAGCGTTCTGCGCATCGAGAAAGGTCATGTCACCCACAACGAGATCAATGGAACCGTGACCCCGGGCGACCTCGGCTTCGGCAAGATGGTGTCGGCAAGCAAGCCGGACTTCATCGGCAAGGCCATGCTGCAACGCGAAGGTCTCAACGCCCCCGACCGGCCGCGCCTCGTCGGCGTCGTGCCGCTCGATCCCGGTCAGTCTTTCCGCAGCGGCGCGCATATCCTGGCGAAGGGCGCGGCTCCAACCCTGGAGAACGACCAAGGCTACGTTACCTCCAGCGCCTTCTCGCCGCATATCGGCTCGACCATCGGGCTGGCGCTGGTCAGACGCGGCGACGAGCGCCATGGCGAGGACGTCACCGTGTGGAACGGGCTGCGCGGTGAATTCACCGCCGCACACCTCTGCGCTCCCGTGTTCTTCGATCCGGCCAACGAGAAGCTTCATGCCTGACCTTCGCCCCTTCCCGGCGCTTGCCGCCCGCAAGCCTCTCGCCTCGTCGCGCATCCGCCTGTCGGCGCTTCCCGAAGGCACGATCCTGCAAATGATCGCGGGACTGCAAACGCCTGGTCCGGTGGATGGCCTCGAACGGCTTGCCGCCGAGACCGGGCTTGCGCTGCGGGCGATCTCGCCCGGCCAGTGGCTGCTCGTCGGTGACCGGCCGACCCCCTATTCGCAGGCATGCCGCCTGCTCGCGGCACTGGAGCCGCATGCCAGCGGCATCGATCAGAGCCATGGCCGGGTGCGCCTGCATCTGGAAGGGCCGATGGCCGCGGCGGTGCTGTCCAAGGGCACGGCCGTCGACCTTCATCCGTCCGCCTTTGCGCCGGGGCACACGGCCGCGACCCTTGTCGGCCATGTCTCGGTCCACCTCACGCGCCTCGATGCGGAGGCCTTCGAGATCACTGTCCTGCGTGGATTCGCCGAAACCCTGTGGGACGACCTCGCGCTTATGTGCGCGGAATTCCTCTAGCCTGAGGATCCGGCGGCGAGCCTCGTCGTTTCGCGGACGATCCCGTCGAAAGCGCGCCTGGCCCGCAGGGAAAGACCGCGGGCACGCACATAGCCGTGCGGAAGGGCTGCGCCAGCCAGCAGCAATGCCGTACCGCCAGCCGCGCCGATCGCCCGGCAATAGGCTTCTCCCTCGCAGGCCAGCGGATCGTATTCCGCGATGAATACGACCGTCGGGGGCAGGCCGGAAAAATCACCGGCTGCGAGCGGGCTGAAGCGCGGGTCGTCATAGGGCGGCGCGCCGCCCGCCCGCGCCGCGTCATAGGCCCTGACATCGTCCTGGGAGAGCAAGGGGGCATGCGCATGCCGCTCATGGCTCTCGCCGATCCAGGCTGCGGACATCGCCGGATAGATCAGAAGCTGGCCGATCGCCGGCCGCCTTGCCCCCTTCATGGCGTGGCAGAGGCAGGCCGCGATATTGCCCCCGGCGGATTCCCCCATGACGAGAAGGGGCGCGGCGAAGTGCCGGCCGGCCCACCGGAAGGCGCACACGGCGTCCTCGAACGGCGCCGGATGACGATGTTCGGGCGCCAGCCGATAGTCGACCGAGACGACGGACAGGCCGGTCCTTGCGCAGAGTTCGGCGCAAACATCGTCGTGGCTTTCGAGGCCGCCCAGAATGAACCCGCCGCCATGGAAGTAGAGAACGACCGGCCGATCCGGCCGATAATCCGCACCGGTCCGGTATTCCCGGACAGCAACGCTGTGCCCGCAATCCTCGGCTCGACGATCCGTGCGGCTCACGCCGTCGGGATGCGGCTGGCGCAGGGCTTGGCACATGCGGTCATAGATCCTGCGGTTTTCGCCGACCGGCAAGGCGAGCGCATCCGGCGGATAGAACGTGTTGACCGTGTCAACATAGGCCTGCAGGTCGGGATCGAGTCGATAATCCATCTCGGGTCTCTGCATAGACGGGAAAGAGCCGCGCTGACCTTGGAACGCCAGCGCGGCAAGCGGGCCGGACAGGGGTCCGACAGGGGAGCTAGAGGCCGTTCGACGCCAGGAATGCGGCTGCCACCTCTTCGATCGACTTCTTCCGCACGTCGATCTCGCCGTTCAACTGCTGCATGGTCGCGTCGTCCAGTTTGGCGGAAAGCTGATCGAGGAGCTCGCCAAGCCTGGGATTGGCTTCCAGGACATCGCTCCGGATCGTCGGCACCAGCGCATAGTCCGGGAAGAAATGCCGGTCGTCGTCGAGCAGGACGAGGTCCATGGCGGCGATCCGGCCATCCGTCGCGGCGACGACCGCAAGATCGACGTCCCCGTTCTGAAGGGCGGGAAAGACCAGCCCGATTTCCATCGGCCGGATATTCCTCCGGCCCGCCTCGAAGCCGTAGGTTTCCTGGAGGCCGAGCAACCCGTCCTGCCGCTTGGGAAACTCCGCGGTCGTTGCCATCACCGGGTCCTTGCCGGCATTGTAGGCGGCAGCCAGGTCCGACAGGCTCGCCATTCCGTCGGTCTTCGGATTGTCCTTGCGGATCGCAAGCGCATAGGTGTTGTTGGCGCGCGACGGCGAAAGCCAGGTGATGCCGCGCTCGGCATCCTTTTCCTTGACGATCCTGTAGGTTTCATCCGGTGTCAGGCGATCGGTGATCTTGTTGAAGTTGACGAGCGCCGTGCCGGTATATTCCCAGTAGACGTCGATCTCGCCGTTCTCCAAGGCGGCGCGGACGATGTTGGTGCCCATTCCGTCCCGCTTGCTCACCGTGAAGCCGTTCTTCTGCAGGAGCTGCGTCGTCATTTCGGCAAGCAGGAACTGCTCCGTGAAATCCTTGCCGCCGACCTTGATGTCCTGTGCCGCGGCCGCGCCGGCGGCGGTCATGGCAAGACCGGCGACCAGTGCGGCCTGAATGGCAGTCTTCAGGTTATCGATGATGCGCATCATGTCGTTCCCTTCGTTCTGTCGTTGTTCAACTCACTTGAGGGTCTGCCGCGTCGTTCGATGCCGAAAGCCGCACCGCCGTCTCCCAGAGTTCGGCGTCGACGCGGACAGGCTGGTTTCTCCCGGATCGCCCGGGAAACCTCGCGCCTGCGGCCTCGTGAGCCGTGGCCAGCCGGCCGATGGCCTCGGGGAAGTGACCGGCGGAGAAATGGCCGGGATCGATCGCGATCAGGAACTGCCCGACGCACGGCGGGCCGCCCTCATCGTTGCCGAAGGCGCTCGCCTCCGTGCTGAGGACCGAACCGGTCAGCGCGGCGGCCAGGATTTCGACAAGGAGGGCGATATTGGCGCCCTTGCGGCCGCCGGCCGGCAGGAGCGAGCCTTCCAGGCCGGTGGCCGCATCGGTCGTCGGCCGTCCATGCCTGTCCTGTGCCCAGCCCGCCGGGATCGCCTCGCCGCGATTGCGGCGGAGGATCATCTCCGTCTTGGTGACGGCGCTCATGCTCTGGTCGACGACAATAGGGGGAGCTTCCGCCGAAGGCACGGCGAAGGCGAGCGGGTTCGTTCCGAAGAGTGCCTGTGTCGCACCGGGCGGCGCGACGGAGGCCGGCGCATTCGACAGGCAAAGACCGATCAGGCCGTTTTCCGCGAGCGGGAGGACGTGATGAGCAAGCGCGAGACAATTATAGGAGTTGCGCACCGCCATCGCCCCGATGCCGGACCGGCGGGCCGCATCGACCAGGGCCGGCGTACCGGCCGCGATGGCGGGATGCGCGAAGCCGCATCGCGCATCGACCGTCACCGTGGCGCCGCGTGGCGCCACATCGGGAACGGCCTTTCCATCCACCTTGCCGATCGTCAGATGCCGGCAGAAGATCGGCAGGTAGTAGAGGCCGCAGACACGGTTTCCGCCGGCCTCCGCCCTGGCGATCGCCTGCGCCACGGGGCGCGCGTTGTCGACGGTCGCGCCATGCTTCTCCAGCGCGGCGAGGCAAACCGCCTCGATCGTTTCACGGGTCGTCTCGACCGTGCTCATCGGCTGGCCGCGTAGCGTCTTTCGCCCGCGGCGACGAGGTCGTCGGCGAGGGTGAAACCCAGCCCCGACATCTTGAAGGCATCGAGCCAGCCGTTCCTCGGGGCAAGGCCCGGGGAGGACACGATATCCTTCTCGACGAGCTGCCACATGATCTGGTTGCCGTCGTCGAGATTGGGGATGGCAAGCCCGATGTGATGTTCGGCGCAGGTGGTGATGCCCGTAGTGAAGGACGAATGGATGCAGATCTTCAGCCCGGCGGATTCCGCCACGGCCGCCGCCTTCATCATCGGCTGTATGCCGCCGATCTCGCGCGGGCCGATGCAGATCATGTCGGCGGCCCGCTGGCGGCAGATCTCGTAGACGTCGTAGAGCGTGAAAGCGGCCTGGTCCGCCACGATCGGAATGCCGACCTTCTCGCGCACATGCGCCATTGCGGGAATGCTCCAGCTCACCGTCGGCTGCTCGATGAACTCGATGTCGTATTTCTCCAGCTTGCGGCACATGTTGATCGCGTCATGCACGCTCCAGCCCTCGTTCGCGTCGAGGCGCAGGCGCGCATCGCCGATCTCGCGGCGGACCGCGGCGGTGATTTCGAGGTCCAGCTTCTCGCCGCGGCCGACCTTGAGATAGAAGACCCGCTCGCCATTGGCGTGGCCGGCAGCGGCGTCGCGCGCAAGCTCCTCGGCCGTCTCGCCCTGGAGGAAATAGAAGTAGCCGACCGCCTTGCGGTGCGCGCCGCCGAGCAGCTGGTGGACGGGAAGGCCGGCAAGCTTGCCCTGGAGGTCCCACATGGCCATGTCGATGCCGGAGAACATCTGGTTGGCGGCCCGCATGATGTTCGCGCCGTGCCCGAGATATTCCCGGTGGAAGATGCGCGCGATGAGCGGGGCCACATCATGCGGCGAATGGCCGACGAGATGGCCGGCGAGGCGCTGGAGGATGGCCGCCGTGCCGGTCTGGTCCGGTGCGACCGTGCACTCGCCGATACCGACGGTGCCGTCATCCGCCTCGATCTCGATGAGATTGACGGCAAAGGATTCCCGAATGCCGTAGGACCAGTGATAGGGCTGCTTCAAAGGCAGGACCAGCGGACGGATGCGGATGCTTGATATCTTGACCATTCCCGGGATTCCTCGAAACGACGGCCGGCATTGCCCGGCTTCCTGCATGCGGCGGCCGGCTTCCGGCACGCCTCTTCCCCTCCCGCCTGCAGGACCCGCAGGCGGGCGAGACTGGTAATGAGACGCGAAAAGCGCCGGCTTACATGCCGAGCGGCTTCAGGTAGTCGGCGGCAACGGTCTCGATGGTCTTCTTCTCGACGTCGACCTCGCTGTTCAAACGCTGCATCGTGGCGTCGTCGAGCTTCGTCGAGATCGCTTCGAGCGCGTCCTTGAGATCGGGATGCTCGTCGAGCACCTCCTTGCGCACGACGGGGGTCAGTGCATAGTTCGGGAAGAAGCCCTTGTCGTCCTTCAGCACCTTCAGGCCGAGGGCGGCGATCTGGCCATCGGTCGCCTGTGCGGCGATCGTGTCGAGATCGCCGTTGGCGAGCGCGTTGTAGGCGAGGCCGAGATCCATCGGCCGGACATTGGCGCGGCCCGCCTCGAACCCGTAGACTTCCTGCAGGCCGATCAGGCCGTCCGGACGCTTCGGAAACTCGGCGGTCGTGCCCATGAGGATCGGCTTGCCGTCGTTATAGGCCTTGGCAAGGTCGGAGATCGTCTCCAGGCCTTCCGTCTTGGCATTGCCCGGCTTGACGACATAGGCATAGGTGTTGTTCGCCGTGGACGGCGCCAGCCAGACGAGGCCCTTTTCGCCATCCAGCTGCTTGACGCGGTTGTAGGTCTCCTCCGGCGAAAGCCGCTCCGTCACCTTGTTGAAGGTGATGAGCGACGTGCCCGTATATTCCCAGTAGAGGTCCACCTCGCCGTTCTCCAGCGCGGCGCGGACGATCTTGGTCCCCATGCCGTCCTTCTTGTCGACGGTGTAGCCCTTGCTCCCGAGGAGCTGCTTGGTGATTTCGGCGATGATCAGCTGTTCGGTGAAGTTCTTCCCGCCGACGGTGATCGTCGCAGCGAAGGCGGACGTCGCGGCAAGAGCGATGGCCGCCGCCGACAAAAGGGTCTTGGCAAGTTTCGGTACGAAGGTCATTTCAGTTCCTCTCTCTTTTCTTGTTATCGCAACGGATTTATCCCTCGTGGAACGAGGTGGTACTGGATCTGGCCGAAAACGAAGTCGACCAGGACCGCAATCAATGCCGTGGGAATGGCCCCGGCCATCATCATCGGGAGTTCGTCCAGCGCGATCCCGGTGAAGATCAGTTCGCCAAGCCCGCCCGCGCCGATCAGAAAGACCAGCGGCGCCGAGCCGACGCAGATCGCGAGCGCCGTGCGGATGCCGCCGAAGATGACGAAGAGGGCGTTTGGAAGCTCGACACGCCACAGGACCTGCCGCGGCGTCATGCCCATGCCGGTTGCCGCCTCCACGAGGTGGGGCGGCACCGCGCGCAGGCCGGCATAGGTGTTGCGCACGATCGGAAGAAGGGTGGCGGCCCACAGGCCGAACACCGCGGGCACCGTGCCGATGCCGAGCAGCGTCATGGAAAGCGCAAGGATCGCCAGCGTCGGCACGGTGCTGCCGATGTTGAAGACCTGCATCGCCGCCTCGGAAATGGCGCGGAAGGCAGGCCGGGAAAGCACGATGCCTACAGGCACGGCCGTGAGGATGGCAAGTCCACCGGCCCAGGCGACGAGCTCCAGGTGCTGTACGGCAAGGTAGGAGATATCGTCGGAATAGGTGAGGATCTCCTCCGCCATGCCGCTCGACCACAGCCAGGCGACCGCGCCCGCCAGCACGACCAGCACGAGCACCGGGGCGAGCGCGGGGCGGCGGCGTTCCTGTGGCGGCGTGGTCAGGATGGCGGGAGCGCTCATGCGGTCTCCCCGTGGCCGAGATTGTGCACGATGGAACGATAGCTCATCACGCCGGCCAGCCTGCCGGCCTCGTCGACGCAGGGCAGCAGGGGCATGTCGTGGGCGAACATCAGCGACACCGCGTGCCGCAGATCGCCGCTGACCGGCACGGCGCCCTTTACGGGTTCCGCATGATCGGCGACCGCACCGGAGCGCGCGCCCGCGACCTGTGCGCTCAGAAGGGATTGCGGCACGCCCTCCGCGTCGAGCACAAAGGCGGCGGCGCTGCCCGACGACCGCATGCGTTCCAGGGCGCTCTCGACCGAATCCGAGCTCTGGACCGTTATGAAATCGGTCTGCATGGCATTCCGCACCGGGATCAGCCTGAGGCGCTTGAGCGCCCGGTCGGAGCCGAGGAAATCCTCGATGAAGCTGTTGGCGGGGCGGGCGAGCAGGTCGTCGGGCGTTGCATACTGTTCGAGTTTTCCGCCGCGGAAGATCGCGATCCTGTCCGCCATCTTCACCGCCTCGTCGAGATCGTGCGAGACGAAGATGATCGTCTTGCGGATCGTCTTCTGCATCTTCAGGAATTCTTCCTGGATGACCTCGCGGTTTATGGGATCGATCGCGCCGAACGGCTCGTCCATCAGCATGACCGGCGGGTCCGCCGCGAGCGCGCGCAGGACGCCGACGCGCTGCTGCTGGCCGCCCGAAAGCTCCTTCGGATAGCGCTTGAGAAAGAGGTCGGGCTGAAGGCCCACGAGCTCCAGGAGCTCCTTGGCGCGCATGCGCGACTTCCGGCGGTCCCAGCCGAGAAGATCGGGCACGACACAGATATTCTCCTCGATCGTCTTGTTCGGAAACAGGCCGATCTGCTGGATCACATAGCCGATGGAGCGCCGAAGCTCGATCGCATCGACGGTGCCGGTGTCCTTGCCGTCGATGAAGACCTTGCCGCTGGTCGGCTGGATAAGCCGGTTGATCATCTTCATCGTCGTCGTCTTGCCGCAACCCGACGGACCGAGCAGCACGCAGATCTCGCCGGTGGGAAGGTCGAGGTTGACATTGTCGACCGCCACGAAGGGATTGTGCGCGGGGCCGAAGTGCTTCGTCAGGTTCTCGAGCCGGATCATTGCGTGACGTCCCCCTGGATGCCGCGTGACGTGAGGAGGCGCTGCACGAGCGCCAGGAAAAGGTCGGCGGCGATTGCCAGCAGCGAGACCGCAAGCGCGCCCGTCACCAGCTGGCGGGGATCGGACTGGCTGATGCCCCGCGAGATGAAGGTGCCGAGTCCGCCCGCTCCGATATAGGCCGCGATCGCCGTCACGCCGATGTTCATGACGACGGCGGTGCGCACGCCCGCCATGATGACCGGAATGGCGAGCGGGATCTCGACCTGCCGCAGACGTTGCCAAGTGCTCATTCCCATGCCCTTGGCCGCCTCGCGCAGCGCCGGATCGACATTGGTGATGGCGGTGTAGGTGTTGCGGATGATGGGAAGCTGGGAATAGAGCACGACGGCCACGACGGCGGGCACATAGCCGATGCCGTGCCCGATCGGCGACAGGAGCGGGATCATCAGGCCGAACAGGGCGATCGAGGGAACAGTGATCATCATCGACGCAAGATAGAGAACGGTATCGGCCGTGCTCTTCGACTGCGTGATGGCAATGCCGATCGGCACCGCCGTGGCGACCGCGATGCCGACGGCCAGGAAGACGATCGAGATGTGCTCGATCGCGCGCGCGCCGATGATGTCCAGATTGTCGATGATGAACCGGACGATCTCCATTCGCTGCGGCCTGCCTTTCCTTGACTAGAGTTGCCCGTAGATTTCGGCGGCATTCTCAAACGTGAAGCGCAGGGGCACGGATCCCTCGATCTGCCATGCCTCGACCGTATCGCCGTCCATGAGGGCGCAGGCGGCCTGCGTATCGACGACCGCGCCGCCATAGAGGCGGTTCGCAAGGTTGAGGATGCCCGTCTGGTGCATCGCAAGGCCGCCGCTGCCGCAGGCGTCCTTGACGAGCAGGACATGCAGGCCGAGATTGATCGCGTCCTTGACCGTCGCGTCGACGCAGGCCTCGGTCCATACGCCGGCGACCATCAGCCATTCCACGCCGCGCTCGCGCAGTTCCGCGATGAGCGGACTTTTGCCGAAGGCGCTCGCCTCGTTCTTGACGAGCAGCCGCTCCGACGCCCGCGGAGCGACCTCGGGACAGATCGCCGTCAGCGGATCGTCCTTGTCGCTGAATGCGGAACGCCCGTCCGGTCCCGCGGGATGGAACGGGCGGGCGTGGTCGGCGAGATCGACGATGTAGGCGCAGTGGAAGACGGGAATGCCGTTGCGCCGCGCCGCCGCCTGGAGGCAGGCGGCATTGCGAAGGACGGTGTCGTATCCTTCCACGAGATAGCGCTCGTCATGGCGATGCTCCTCCTGGAGGTCGATGAAGAGACCCGCAGCCTTCGCATGTTCGATCCGCAACGGCTTCCTCATCAAATCTCCCCGCTCAGGAATTCATCCTCATAGGGAAAGCGCGACAGCAGCTCCGTGCCGGTTTCCGTGATCAGGATCTCGTCTTCGAGCTTCACGCCCTCGCGGCCGCCCTTTTCGCCGATATAGCTCTCGACGGAGACGACCATGCCGGGCACGAGATGGCCGTCGCGGCCATAGGTCTCGTAGTCGATCGCATGGGCGATGAACGGCGTCTCGCCGTGCATGCCGACGCCGTGCATCACCGACGTGTAACGCTGGTCGACGAAGCGGTCGGGTATCTTCCATGCCTTTTCGGCGATCTCGCGGAAGGCCATGCCCGGCTTGACGATAGCGATATTGTGCTGAACCTGTTCGTAGGCCATCCGGTAGAGCGATTTCTGGTAGGGCGTCGGCTTGCCGGGGCCGCAGCGGAAGGTGCGCGAGAAATCGGAATAGTAGCCGTAGCAGCCGATCGTATCGGTATCGAGGGCGACCAGCTCGCCGGGTCGGATCTTGCGCCCGCTCGCCTCGTTGAACCAGGGATTGGTGCGCTGTCCGGAACTGAGAAGGCGCGTCTCGATGAACTCGCCGCCCTGCCGGATGACCTCCTGATACATGATCGCGAAAAGCTCGTTCTCCGAAACGCCCGGCTTGATCGCTTCGCGAACGGCCGCAACCGCCGCTTCGGCACCGGCCATCGAGACCTGAAGGCACTTGACCTCCTCCGGCGTCTTGACGGCCCTGACGGCAAGGATCTCGCCCTGACAGTCCCTGACCTCGCAGCCGCGCTTTTCGAGCGCGAGCGCCTGAAGGTGGCTGCAGCGGTCCATGCCGAGCTTCATCGAGCCGCCGCCGTGCTGCTTGAGCAGCTCCGTGATTTCGTCGGCGAACGGCCCGGCGGTCTCGTCGTCCTTGCCGGAAACCGAGGACCAGACGAGCTTGGACGGGCGTGCCTCGTCGATCGTGTCGAGCACCATCGAGACATGATAGCTCTGCGGGTATTCGAAAAGGACGATCGGACCTTCCGTGGGAATGAAGAAATAACGCGTCGAGTTGCGCAGGAAATATCCGAACATGTTGCGCGATCCCGTCGCATAGCGCTGGTTGTAGGGATCGAAAAGCACCACGGCGCCGTAACCGGCCGCGCGCATCCAGTCGCGAAGCTTCCTCAGCCGCCCCTTGCGCAGCGCATCCGCGTCGATGAACGACGGCTCCGTGTCGGAAAGCCACATGCCGCCGGCCGGATCGGCTGCCGCCGGATGGCGCATGCGGTCCTTGAAATCCACGTCTTCCACGCTGTCGGGATCGAATACAACAATGCTCATGGGGTTCTCCTTTTCCAAGAGAATGGAGAAGGACCGGAGCACGCAATTGCGCGGATTCCGCAGATTCTATGCCGAAATCCGCACCCGCCCATTATTTCAGTCCCGCGATTGCACGCGGCGCCTCGCCTGCCCGCGAGACGCGGCGGCGCACGCTGTGCGGCACATAGCCAAACCGCTGCTTGAAGGCCCGGGAGAAGGCGGCCGCATTGCCGAAACCGCAGGCGACGGCGACCTCATTCACCGGCAGGCTGGAATGCGTCAGCATGTCTGCGGCCCTGCCGAGCCTCAGATTGCGGTAATAGGCATTGGGCGCCGTCCCGAGCTCGGCCTTGAAGGAGCGCTCAAGCTTGTCGGACGAGACATTGAGGCGGCGCGCCAGATCCTCGATCCGCAGCACGTCCTCGATGGCGTCCTCCATCATCGCCACGGCGGAGAGCACGAGGTCGTCGCGAATGCCGCTGCGGATGCGCAATGTCAGCAGCCGCCGGTCGGCGTCGGGCCGCAACGGACTGTGCATGTACCAGCCGGCGACGCCGTCGGCGAGGTCTTCGCCATAGTCGCGCCGGATCATCTCCAGCATCATGTCGAGACTGCCGATCCCGCCGACGGACGTGAAGCGGCGGCGGTCGATGACGAAGAGGTCGGAGCGCATGTCGAGATGCGGGAAAGCCTCCTGGAACGCGGGCTGGCTGGTCCAGTGCAGCGTGCAGGCATGACCGTCGAGCAGCCCCTTGCGCGCGAGGAAGAAGGCTGCATCGGCGATCGCGCCAAGCTCGGCCCCGGCGCGGAGGTTCTTACGGATCCACGCCATCTCCTCGTCGGCGACGAGATGTTCGGCATCGCCCCCGGAACACACGACGATCCGGTCGACCTCCGGCGCGCGGCGGACATGGAAGTCCGGCTCGATGCCGATCCCGTTCGACGCCTTGATCCTTTCACCGGCCGCAACGGTGATCCAGGAATAGCACTGCCTGCCGGAGAGCGTGTTCGCCGCACGCAGGGGCTCGATGATGGAGCTGAAGGCCATCAGCGGGAAGTTCGGAAATATCAGAACCGCAAAGCGGATCGGTTCGGACCCTTTCACCGGCTGTTCTCCAAGCTTATGGCTCCCCTGCCCCGATCTCCTCGCGGCGCCGGACGATATAGGCGTCGAGCTCCTCGCGGATGGCCGGATCGAGCGCCGGCTCCTCGTATTCCCGCAAGGCCTGCTGCCAGACGTCGGTCGCGCGTTCCAGCGCATCGCGTCCGCCGGCCTCCTGCCAGCTGCCGTAGTTCTGCCAGTTGGAGAGGATTGGCTGGTAGAAGGCCGTCTCGTATCGCGCCATCGTGTGTTCGGAGCCGAAGAAATGTCCGCCGGCCGGCACCGCCTTGATGGCTTCGAAGCCGAGATCGTCCTCGGAGAAGGGCATGGGCGCGAGGAAGCCCATCATGTTCTGCAGGATCTCGACGTCGAGCACGAGTTTCTCGTAGGAGGCCGTCAGCCCGCCTTCGAGCCAGCCCGCCGCGTGATAGATGAGGTTCGCGCCGCCGAGCACCGCTCCCCAGGTCGCCATCCCCGTCTCGTAGGCCGCCTGAAGATCGACGGTATTGGAGGCATTGGCATTCGACGTGCGATAGGGCAGCCCGTATCGCCGCGCGAGCTGGCCCGCGATGATGTTCGCCTTGGTGTTCTCCGGCGTGCCGAAGGCCGGCGCACCGGAGCGCATGTCCACATTGGACGTGAACGCGCCGTACATGACCGGCGTGCCGGGATTGACCAGCTGGGCAAGCGTGACGCCGAACAGCGCTTCGGCATTCTGCTGGCAGAGCGCCGCCGCCAGCGTCACCGGCGTCATGGCGCCCATGAGGGTGAACGGCGTGATGGTTACCGGCTGCCCATGCTCGGCCATGGCGATGAGCCCGTCCGCCATCGCATCGTCGAAGAGCCGGGGCGAGTTGACGGAGATGATCGTGATGACGCCCGGCGACCGGCGCATCTCCTCGATGTCGATGCCCCGCGCGATCGCCATCATGTTGATGCCGTCGACAGCGCGCCCCCGGCCGATGGCGGTGCAGTGGAAGCTGAGATCGCTGAGCGTGATATTCGCGTTGTAGGTATCGAGGTGGCGCGAATTGGCCGGCAGCTCGATCGGCGCGCAGACCTGGTTCCCGAGGATATGGATCGCGTTGAAGTAATGGGCCAGCCGCGTGAAGTTCCGGTAGTCGGCCAGATTGCCCTGCCGCCGGCCGTTGACCCGATCGTGCACGTTCGGCGGGCCGGCGACGAGGCCGAAGGCCATGGTGTTGCCGCCGATCGTCAGGCGTTTTTCCGGATTGCGGCTTGTGAGCGTGAAGGCGGACGGCGTGGTGGCCAGCGCCGCCGCGACGATGGTCTCGTCGATGCGGATCGTCAGGTTCTCGCGGTCGACGATGGCGCCCGCCCTCTCGAACAGCGCCATCGCCTTTTCGCTCATCACGCGGATGCCGATCTCGGAGAGAATGCGCATCGAATTGCGGTGAAGCGCCTCGAGACGCTCCTCGTCGAGAAGCTGCATCGGAGGATAGGTGTTGACGACCTCCTGCCACGGCAGCTGCGAAATCCCGCCGCCACCCCGGCCTGCCCGCGATCGCCGGCCGCCGCCGCGTCTGTCACTCATCGAGAACTGCCTTTCACACGCTTGCATCCGCCGCAAGGGGGCAATGACGAGCCCTCGGCATCGGACATGCGTTTATGTTCCGCCTCCCTGGAACTATGGCCAATCCCGACCCGGTCTTCACACGATAAGTTCGGCGGCAATGACCAAGAAAAACGATGTCATGGCGCATCCCGCACTTGCGCAGCGCGAAGGGACCGGATTAGCCTCTGGCAAAAAGGGGAATCCGCAATGAAGCCGCCGCCGCCACTGAACTATATCCGTTCCTTCGAATGCTCCGCCCGGCACCTGAGCTTCACGGACGCGGCCAACGAGCTGGGCTATACGCAGGCGGCGATCAGCAATCATGTGCGCGCGCTCGAACAGTATCTCGGCCGCCAGCTCTTCATCCGCTATCCGCGCAGCCTCAAGCTGACGGAAATGGGGGAGGCCTTTCTTCCCACGCTGCGCCAGGCGCTGAACCAGATCGATTTCGCGACGGAAGCCGTGCTCGCCTCAGCCCGCAACAAGACGGTCGTCATCTCCTGCCCTACCAGCCTTGCCGAAAACTGGCTGGCGAAGTGCGTCGCCGGCTTCAGCCGGAAACATCCCGAGGTGGAGATCCTCCTGCACGGCACGATCTGGGAGGATTCGACGGAACAGATCGCCGATATCCTCATTTCCATCCGCCGCTTCGACAATATGCCGGCAAACGGCAGGCAGCTCTGGAACGACCGGCTCGTGCTTCTCTGCGCGCCCCAGCTCGTGCACGGGCAGAATGCGATCAGGACGCCGCAAGACGTCCTGACATCCAACTGGATTGCCGTGCATGGACGACAGGAATTCTGGCAGGACATGGCCGATGCGCTCGGCATCGACGCCTCCGCGAACGACAAGCGGCTTTCCACCAACTCCACCAATATCGCGCTCGAGATGGCGGCAAGCGGCGCCGGTTGCATCGTGACCACCTGGTCGCTCGCCCGCATCTATGTCGACCGCGGCCTGCTCGTCGAGCCCTTCCAGACCCGCGCCAGGAGCGCATGGAACTACTATCTCGCAGAAGGGCAGGCATCGAAAGGAACGACCGTCGCCAAGGTGCGCGACTGGATCGTCGCCGAAGCGCAGACGGTGATCGGCTGATAGGCCCGGTGCCGCAAAAGGCCGACTTCAGACTAGCCGAGCCCCATCCGGCAACAAACGAAAATTGCGGGATCAATGACCTCGTTTTATTTGTCCATCCGAGGTCAAAAGCGGCTGATTTCCCGCTCCCGCCGCCTTTTGGAAGCAACCGCCCGCCCCTAGACTGGGCCTGCCGGCACAGGTTCGCCGGTGCAAAGGTCATCAGTTCAAGGCTGGAATTCTATGCGCTCCCACGCTCAAGCGGTCGTCATCGGCGGCGGTCTCATCGGTTGTTCCATTCTCTACCATCTCACCAAGCTCGGCTGGTCCGACGTCGTGCTTCTGGAGCGCAGCGAACTGACGTCAGGCTCGACCTGGCATGCGGCGGCCAATATCCATGGCCTGCACGACTCCACCAATATCAGCCTGCTCCAGCACTATACGATGGCGCTCTACAAGGAGCTGGAGGTGGAGACGGGGCAAGGCTGCGGGATCTTCCAGCCGGGTTCCCTCTACCTCGCGCAGACCGAGGCGCGCGAGCACCAGCTGAGGCTGCAGGAGGCCAAGGCGCGCCGCTACAAGATGAACTTCTACGAGATCGGCCGCGACGAGGCGGAGCGCCTGCACCCGCTCGTCGACTTCGACGGCATCCGCTGCATCATGTACGAGCCGGAAGGCGGAAACGTCGATCCGTCCGGGGTGACGATGGCCTATGCGGCGGGCGCGCGGCAGCGGGGTGCGGAAATCCACCGCTTCACGCCTGTCACGGGCACCGAGGCGCAGCCGGACGGCAGCTGGATCGTGCGCACGCCAAAGGGCGACATCCGCACCCGATGGGTCGTCAACGCCGCCGGGCTGTGGGGCCGCGAAGTGGCCGCCATGGCCGGGCTGGAACTTCCGCTGATGCCGACCGAACACCAGTATTTCGTGACCGAGACCATCCCGGAGATCGCCGCGCTCGACCGGCGGCTTCCCTCCGTCGCCGACCGCGACGGCGAATATTACCTCCGGCAGGAGGGACTCGGCCTGCTGATCGGCGCCTACGAGCGCGACATGCGGTTCTGGGCGGAGGACGGCACGCCGCCCGGCTTCGGCCACGAGCTCTTCCCCGACGACCTCGAACGCATCGAGGAGAACATGCTGCGTGCCATCGACCGTGTGCCGGTCGTCGGAACGGCGGGTGTCAAGCGCGTGATCAACGGGCCGATGATCTGGTCGCCGGACAGCGCAGTCCTCTTCGGCCCCGTGCCGGAGCTGGCGAACTACTTCTGCTGCAACGGCATCATCCCCGGTTTCTCGCAGTCCGGCGGCATGGGCAGGCTCGCGGCGGAATGGATGATCGAGGGCGAGCCGTCGCTCGACATGTTCGGCTGGGACATGGCCCGCTTCGGCCATTGGGCGGGCAAGGCCTTCACGAAGGCGCGCGTGCAGGACCAGTACAGCCATCGCTTCAAGATCCATTTCCCGAACGAGGAGCGCGCGGCCGGGCGTCCCGTCCGCACTCGTCCGGCCTACGAGAAGCAGAAGGCGATGGGCGCCGTCTTCGGCCTCAACTTCGGCTGGGAGCATCCCCTCTGGTTTTCCGCCGAGGGCGAGCCGAAGGAAGAGACGGCCGGCTTCACCCGCCAGAACTGGTGGGCACCGGTCGGCCGCGAGGCGCGCATGCTGCGCGAGAATGCCGGCATCATCGACATCTCCAACTTCGCCAAATATGCGGTGAAGGGGCCTGGCGCCGCGGACTGGCTGAATGCGCTCTTCGCCAATCGCATGCCGACGGAGGTCGGCCGCTCCTGCCTGACGCCGCTCATCGGCAGGCGCGGCGGCATCGCGGGCGATTTCACCGTGACGAAGCTCGCCGGGGACGAATTCATGGTCTTCGGCTCCGGCATGGCGGAACGCTATCACCAGCGCTTCTTCAAAGCGGTTCCGCTTCCCGAGGACACCAGCTTCACATCGATGACGGAACGCCTCTGCGCCTTCAACGTCGCCGGGCCGAAATCGCGCGAGCTGCTGATGCGCCTGACGAACGAGGATCTTTCCAACGGCAGCTTCCCCTTCATGCGCTCCCGCAGGATGAGCGTCGCCGGCATCGATGTCGTCGCGTTGCGCGTCTCCTTCACCGGCGATCTCGGCTGGGAGCTCTACTGCGACGCCGATGAGCAGGTGGCGCTTTACGACGCGCTGCTGGAGGCCGGCAGGGACCTGGGTGCAGGCCCCGTCGGCGCACGCGCGCTCACCTCGCTGCGCATCGAAAAGGGCTACGGCAGCTGGAGCCGCGAATATTCACCCGAATACAGGCCGCAGGAAAGCGGCCTCGACCGTCTGATAAAGATCGACAAGGGCGCCTTTCTCAACAAGGACGCCTACGTGAAAATCGCGGCAGAACCCGCAAGGCAAAGGCTCTCGATCGTCTCGATCGAAGCGGAAGAGGCGGACGCCACCGGCGGCGAGCCGATCTTCCTTCCCGATGGAACCCCGGCCGGCCAGGTTTCTTCGGGCGCTTACGGCTACACCGTCGGCATGTCGCTCGCCCTTTGCTACATCAATGCCGACCTGGCGAAGCCGGGCGACAAGGTAAGCGTCGCCATCCTCGGCCGCCCGCACGACGCCGTCATTCTGCAGCAACCGCCGTTCGATGCGGAAGGAACGAGGCTTCGCATGTAGCCGACCTTGCCGCCGCAAGGCGGTCAGGCCTCCTCCAGTCCGCGCAGCATCTCGATGATCGCCGAGAAGTCGCGGCCACCCTGGCCCTGCTTCTCGAAAAGCCCGTAGAGCTGCGCCGCCAGACCGCCGAGCGGTGTCGCCGCGCCGGTCGAAAGGGCGGCCTCCTGCGCGAGCATTAGGTCCTTCAGCATCAGCGCCGCCGCAAAGCCCGGCTTGTAGCCGTTGTTGGCGGGCGAGCCGGGAACGGGTCCCGGCACGGGGCAATAGCTCGTGAGCGACCAGCACTGCCCGGAGGAGGTGGAGGCCACGTCGAAAAGGGCCTGGTGCGAGAGCCCGAGCCTCTCGCCCAGGGCAAAGGCCTCGCAGACGCCGATCATCGAGATGCCGAGGATCATGTTGTTGCAGATCTTCGCGGCCTGTCCGGCACCGGCACCGCCGCAATGCACGATCCTGCGGCCCATGGCGGCGAGGATAGGCTCGGCCTGCCCGAAGGCAGCGCCCTCTCCGCCGGCCATGAAGGTGAGCGTGGCCGCCGCCGCACCGCCCGTGCCGCCGGAGACCGGGGCGTCGAGAGACGGGCAGCCACGTCCGGCGGCGAGCGCATGCGCCTTGCGCGCGCTCTCCACGTCGATGGTCGAACTGTCGATCATCAGCGTGCGATCCTTCACGAGCCCGCAAAGCTCGCCCCAGACGGACAGGACATGCGCGCCCTTCGGCAGCATGGTGACAACGCATTCGGCATCGGCAACGGCATCGGCAAGCGTCGCGGCCACCGAAATGCCGGCCGCGGCCGCCGACGCCCGGGATGCCTCGGAAAGGTCGAAGCCGGCGACGGCATGGCCGGCCTTCACCAGATTGGCCGCCATGGGGCCACCCATATTGCCGAGGCCAACAAATGCGATCTTCGTCATGTCTTCCTCACTTCATCCGCAAAAGCGGTTCGTTGCCCGCAAGATAAGCCTCGACCGTGCTCCCCTACCGGTTGTCGGCAAGGATCATGTCCGCCGCCTTTTCGGCGATCATGATGGTTGGCGAATTGGTGTTGCCGGAGGTGATCCGCGGCATGATCGAGGCATCGGCGACACGCAGGCGGCCGAGCGCGCGCAGCCGCAGCCGCGGATCGACGACGCTCTCGGCGTCGCTGCCCATCCGCAGCGTGCCGACGGGATGGAAGATGGTGGTGCCGATGTCGCCGGCAGCCCGTTTCAGCTCCGCGTCGGTCTCGTAGGACGGGCCGGGCTTGTATTCCTCGGGCCGGAAGCGCGCGAAGGCCGGCTTGGCGACGATCTCGCGCGTCAGGCGGATCGCGCGGACGGCAACGTCCCGGTCGCCCTCCGTCGAGAGATAGTTCGGGCGGATCTGCGGCTGCATGGAAAAATCAGGGCCGTTGAGATGGACCGAGCCACGGCTTTCCGGCCGCAGGTTGCATACGCTTGCCGTCATGGCCGGGAAACGGTGCACGGGATCGCCGAACCTGTCGAGCGAGACGGGCTGCACATGATATTGCAGGTCCGGCGTCTCCCTGTCCGGGCCGGAACGGGTGAAGATGCCGAGCTGGCTCGGCGCCATGGACATCGGGCCGGACCGGCGCAGTGCATATTCCAGGCCGATCGACGCCTTGCCGACCAGGCTGCTCGCCTTCTCGTTCAGCGTCGGCACGCCCGTCACCTTGTAAACCAGGCGAAGCTGCAGATGATCCTGCAGGTTTTCACCGACCCCTCGCACCTCAGCAACCACCGGCACGCCCGCCTGCTGCAGTACCTCGCCCCGCCCGACGCCGGAAAGCTCGAGGATGTGCGGCGAGCCGATCGCCCCGGCACTGAGGATGGTTTCCCGCCGCGCCCTGACGTTTCGGGCGACGCCGTCGCGCTGGAACTCAACGCCCGTGACCTCCCCGTTCTCGATCACCAGCCGGCTTGCCTGCGCCTTGGTGAGGATCGTCAGGTTGCTGCGGCCTCTGGCAGGTTTCAGGAACGCCTTCGCCGTGTTCCAGCGAATGCCCGACCGCTGGTTGACGTCGAAATAGGCGGAGCCCTCGTTGTCGCCGCGGTTGAAATCCGCCGTCGGCGGGATGCCGGCTTCTTCCGCGGCCTTGCGGAAGGCGTCGAGCACCGCCCAGCGCACGCGCGACGTCTCGACCCGCCATTCGCCGCCGACCCCGTGCATCTCGTCAGCACCGCCATAGTGGTCTTCCGATTTGCGGAAATAGGGCAGCACGTCCTCCCAGCCCCAGCCGTCGCAGCCCGCCTGGCGCCAGAGGTCGTAGTCGCGCGCCTGGCCGCGCATGTAGATCATGCCGTTGATCGAGGAGCAGCCGCCGAGCACCTTCCCGCGCGGATAGTTGAGGGCGCGCCCGTTCAGCCCCTCTTCCGGCTCGGTGCGGAAACACCAGTCGGTGCGCGGATTGTTGATGCAATAGAGATAGCCGACCGGGATATGGATCCAGTGATAGTTGTCGCTGCCGCCGGCTTCCAGCAGCAGGACGCGATTGGCGCCGTCCGCCGAAAGGCGGTTCGCCAGCACGCTTCCCGCGCTTCCCGCGCCGACGATGATATAGTCGTATTCCTCCATTCCAGCCTCCGTCGTCCATCGTTCCCGCGCTCGATGGGGAGCAGCAGGTCGCCATGATCCTGATTGTCGCAAGCGGGGCCGGCGGCCGGCCCCGGTTCCCTACCGCCTGTGCTCGAAGCCCAGCCGCCGCCCGAGGCGGGAGGCATAGAACTCGCCGACCACGCCGCGGCGGAAGAGCAGCACGCACGCCATGAAGACCACGCCCGTCACGATCGTCACGGGGAAGTCGGACGTGGCGAGGTAGTTCTGCAAGGTCACGACCAGCCCGGCGCCGAAGACGGGGCCGATGAGCGTGCCGATGCCGCCGAGCAGCGTCATCAGGATCACCTCGCCGGACATCTGCCAGGTGACGTCGGTCAGCGTCGCGAACTGGAAGACCAGCGCCTTGACCCCGCCGGCAAGCCCGGCAAGCGCCGCCGACATGACGAAGGCGCCGAGCTTGTAGTACTGCACCGAGTAGCCGAGCGAGACGGCGCGTTGCTCGTTCTCGCGGATCGATTTCAGGATCATGCCGAAGGGCGAGTTGACGAAGCGCCAGATGATAAGCAGCCCGATCACGAAGACGGCGAGCGTGAAATAGTACATGTTGGTGGAGACCGAGAGGTCGACCAGGCCGAAGAGATGGCCGCGCGGCACGCCCTGGATGCCGTCCTCGCCCTTGGTGAACTCCGCCTGCAGGCAGAAGAAATAGAACATCTGCGAGAGCGCCAGCGTGATCATCGCGAAATAGATGCCCTGCCGGCGGATGGCGAAGAAGCCGATGACGAGGCCGAGCACGGCCGCGCCGAAAACGCCGAGCAGCACGCCCAGTTCCGGCGTCCAGTGCCACTCCTTGACCGCATGCGCGGTGAAATAGGCCGCGCCGCCGAAGAAGGCCGCATGCCCGAAGGAGAGCAGGCCCGTATAACCGATCAGCAGGTTGAAGGCGCAGGCAAAGAGGGCGAAGCACAGGAGCTTCATCAGGAACACGGGGTAGAGGAAGGCGGGCGCGACGGCGAGCGCGGCAAGCCCCACCAGGAGGAAACCAAGCCGGATCGAAGACGCCATGGCGCTGTGCGCCTCCGTCCGCCCGCCGGTTTCGGTCGTTTCAGCCATGTCCGCCATGTCACGCATCCTTCCCGAAGAGACCAGCCGGCCGAAGCAGGAGCACGATGGCCATGATGACGAAGATCACGATGTTCGAGGCCTCGGGATAGAAGACCTTGGTGAGGCCTTCGGCGATCCCGAGCATGTAGCCCGTGACGATCGCACCGAGGATCGAGCCCATGCCGCCCACGACGACCACCGCGAAGACCACGATGATGAGGTTCGTGCCCATCAGCGGCGAGACCTGGTAGATCGGCGCGGCGAGCACGCCGGCGAAGGCGGCGAGCGCGGCGCCGAGGCCGTAGGTGAGGGTCAGGAGCAGCGGCACGTTGATGCCGAAGGCCTGCACGAGCACAGTGTTCTCGGTCGCCGCACGAAGGTAGGAGCCGAGCTTGGTCTTCTCGATCAGGAGCCAGGTTCCGAGGCAGGTGACGAGCGAGACCACGACGACCCAGCCGCGATAGTTGGGCAGGAACATGAAGCCGAGATTGGTGCCGCCGGCAAGCGACGGCGGCACCGAATAGGGCTGGCCGGCCGCGCCGTAGAGATAGCGGAACGTGCCTTCGATCGTCAGCGCCAGGCCGAAGGTGAAGAGCAGGCCGTAGAGCGGGTCGAGGTCGTAGAGGCGGCTCAGCATCGTGCGCTCGATCAGCGCCCCGAACAGGCCGACGACGAGCGGCGCGATCAGCAGCGCCAGCCAATAGTTGACCCCGAGATATTGCAGGAGCAGCAGGGCGACGAAAGCGCCCAGCATGTATTGTGCGCCATGCGCGAAGTTGATCACCCGCAGGAGGCCGAAGATGACGGCGAGGCCGAGGCTCAGGAGGGCATAGAACGAGCCGTTGATCAGCCCGATCAGCAACTGGCCGAGGAATGCCTGCAGGGGAATACCGAAGATCGTCGTCATGGCGTCAGACTCCGAGGACTTTGTGGAGCATGGTCATGCGGTCCGGCAGTTCCGAAACCGGGAAATCCGCCACCATCCGGCCATGGTCCATCAGATAGAAGCGGTCGGCGATCTTGCTCGCGAAGCGGAAGTTCTGCTCGACGAGCAGGATGGTCATGCCCCGCGCCTTGAGCTTCCTCAGCACCTCGCCGATGCGCTGCACGATCACCGGCGCGAGGCCCTCCGTCGGTTCGTCGAGGATCAGGAGACGGACGCCGGTGCGCAGGATGCGCGCCATGGCCAGCATCTGCTGCTCGCCGCCGGACAGTTTCGTTCCGGGGCTCGTCCGGCGTTCCAGGAGGTTCGGGAAGAGCTCGTAGATCTCGTCGAGCGCCATGCCGCCATCCGCCACGACCGGCGGCAGCAGCAGGTTTTCCTCGACGGTGAGGCTCGCGAAGATGCCGCGCTCCTCCGGCACGAAACCGATACCGGCATGGGCGGTGCGGTGAAGCGGCACCGACAGCATGTCGCGGCCGGCGAAGCGGATCTCACCGCGGCGCTGGCGGATGATGCCCATGATCGTTCTCAGCGTCGTCGTCTTGCCGACGCCGTTGCGGCCGAGGATGGTGATCATCTCGCCCTCGCCGACCGACATGTCGACGCCGTGCAGGACGTGGCTTTCGCCATACCAGGCATGCAGGTTGCCAACCTGAAGAAGCGCTCCCATGTCAGGCCTCCTCCGTGCCCATATAGGCGACGCGCACCCGCGGGTCCTCGCTCACCGTCCGATAGTCGCCCTCCGCGAGGATCTCCCCGCGCTGGAGGACGGTCACATGGTCGCAGATGTCGGCGACGACCTTCAGGTTATGCTCCACCATCAGCACGGCGCGATCGCGCGCGACATTGCGGATGATGCCCGCCACGACGGCGACGTCCTCCCCGCCCATGCCGGCCATCGGCTCGTCGAGCAGCAGGACCTTCGGATCGAGCGCCAGCGTGGTCGCGATCTCCAGCACGCGCTTGCGCCCATAGGAAAGGTCCGCTGCCATGACATTGCGTGCCTCCGAGAGGCCGACGGCGGAAATGAGCTGGTCGGCGCGTTCGTTCAGCCGGTCGAGCGCCGACAGCGGCCGCCAGAACTGCGTGGCGAGCCCGTTCGGCCGCTGCAGGGCGACGCGCACATTGTCGAGCACGGAAAGGTGCGGGAAGACCGCGGAGATCTGGAACGACCGCACCAGGCCCATGCGGGCGACGCGGTCCGGCGCCATGCCCGTTATGTCGGTCCCGAGCAGGGTGATCGTGCCGCTGGTCGGGGTCAGGAACTTGGTCAGGAGGTTGAAGACCGTCGTCTTGCCCGCGCCGTTCGGCCCGATGAGGGCATGGACGCGCGCGTGGTGCACGTCGAGGTCCACGTTGCTGACAGCGTTGAAGTCGCCGAAGCGCATGCCGAGGCCGCGGGCGGACAGCACCACCCGCGGCTCCTCCTTGCTTTGTGGTACGGCGAGCGTCATCACCAAACCGGCCGCCGCTTACTGCGAGACCAGCGGGCAGCCGCTCTTGGCCGGATCGATGAAGGCCTCGTCGCCCGGAATGGTCGCGAGCACCTTGTAGTAGTCCCACGCCACGTCGCTCTCGCCGGGCTTCTTCACTTCCATGAGGTACATGTCGTGGATCATGCGGCCATTGGCGCCGACCTTGCCGTTTTCGGCGAAGACGTCGTTGACCGGCATTTCGTGCAGCGCCTTGGCGACGGCTTCCGTCTCGTCGGTCCCGGCCTTCTCGATCGCTTTCAGATATTGCAGGACGGCGGAATAGGTGCCGGCATGCACCATGTTCGGCATCGCGCCGGTGCGGTCGAAGAAGCGCTTGCCGAACTCGGCCGCCTCGGGCGTGCGGTTCCAGTAGAAGCCTTCCGTCAGCGTCAGGCCCTGGGCCGCTTCGAGGCCGAGGCCGTGCACCTCGGCCAGCGTGAAGAGCAGCGCGGCGAGCCGCTGGCCGCCGGCGACGATGCCGAATTCCGCTGCCTGCTTGATCGAGTTGGAGGTGTCGAGGCCGGCATTGGCAAGGCCGATCACCTTGGCGCCCGACGATTGCGCCTGCAGCAGGAAGGACGAATAGTCCGTGGTCGCCAGCGGATGGCGCACCGCCCCCGAGACTGTGCCGCCGTTCGCCTTGACGAAGTTGGCGGTGTTTTCCTCGAGCGAATAGCCGAAGGCATAGTCCGCGGTCAGGAAGAACCAGGTGTCGCCGCCTTCCTTCACGAGCGCGCCGCCCGTGCCGACGGCGAGCGAATAGGTGTCGTAGGCCCAATGGAAGCCGTAGGGGCTGCACTGGGCGCCCGTCAGTTCGGTCGTGGCCGCGCCGGTGACGATGTCGATCTTCTTCTTTTCCTTGGAGATCGCCTGGACGGCGAGCGCGACGGAGGACGTCGTCAGCTCCATGATCGCGTCCACCTGCTCGGTGTCGTACCATTGGCGCGCGATGTTCGAAGCGATGTCCGGCTTGTTCTGGTGGTCGGCGGTGATGACCTCGACGGATGCGCCCAGCACCTTGCCACCGTAGTCCTCGACCGCCATCTTGGCCGCCTCGTAGGAATACTTGCCGCCGAAATTGGCATAGACGCCGGACTGGTCGTTCAGGATGCCGATCTTCACCACGCCGTCGGACGCGTCGGCATAGGCCGCCGTGGAGCTTGCGAGCAGTACGGCCATGGATGCAATCAATCTGGTGCGCATGATTTCTCCTCCCAGAGAATACGAAAGTGCAATCTGTTCAAAAATGTCCGGACACTCTCCTCAAAGCGTCTGGCTCGCCTTGCAGTTTCCGGAATTTCGGCGTTGACACAAGGGCGGATGGCTGGCTATTTGCGAACAAAGCCTGTTCATTTTTGAACAGATGGAGCCACGCGCGTGCATCCGCAGTTTACCTGGGACGACCTGCAGTTCTTCCTCGCGGTGGCACGGACCGGACACCTTTCCGCGGCGGCACGCCAACTCCGCACGAGCCATGCCACGGTCTCGCGCCGCATCGACCGGCTGGAATTCACCCTCAAGGTCAAGCTCTTCGAGCGCAATGCGCGCGGCTACATCCTCACGCAGATGGGGCAGCGCTTCGTCGAGACGGCCGAGCGCATCGAGGGCGAGACGGAGCGGCTCCAGGCCGACATCTCTTCCGGCGCGACGTCGCAGCGCGGCGTCGTCCGGCTGAGCGCGCCCGAAGGCTTTTCCAACTTCTTCTTCGCCGAGCACCTGCCGGCCTTCGTGCGGCAATGTCCGGCGGTCTCGCTGGAACTGGTGACGATCCAGCAGATCATGTCGCTCTCGCGCAAGGAGGCCGACGTCGCCGTCACGCTCGATCCGCCGAAGGCCGGTCCCTATTTCGCCGAGAAGATCCTGGACTACAGCCTGCATGTCTACGGGGCACGATCCTATCTGGCCGCGAAGCCGCCCATCTCGACGCGGGACGACCTGCTGGCCCATCCCTTCATCGGCTATATCGAGGACATGATCTTCGCTCCGGGACTGGACTATCTCGGAGACGTTCATCGCGGGATCAAGGCGGCTTTCCAAAGCTCGAGCATCTTCGCCCAGCTGACGGCGACGCGCAACGGCCTCGGCCTCTGCGTGCTGCCGCATTTTATCGCGGCGCGTTATCCCGAACTCGAAATCGTGCTGCCGCAGACCGTGGACCTGCGGCGCAGCTACTGGCTGCTCTGCCACCGCGACATGCGCGACGTGCCGCGCATCCGCAGTGTCATCGGGTATCTCGGCGGCATGGTGCGCACCAATGCCCCCCTCTTCGTCCGCGACCGGCGGGCCGAGGCCTCGACGGACGTTCCGAACGCAAGCCCCGCCGACGAACCCTACCGCCCGCCCCTTTTGAGCCACAGATAGGCAGCTGCGGTCCAGGAAAAGCCGAGGCCGCCGCAGCCCTCGCCGGTTTCCGGATCGAAGTACTCGGCAAAGCCTTCGCGTTCGATTGCCGAAAGCGTCGAGCCCCGCAGCTCCTCGGCGAAGGCGCCTTCGCCATTGCGGCGCAGCCCCTCCATCAGCAGCCAGTTGATGATGCCCCAGGCGGGGCCACGCCAGTAGCGCTTCGGCTCATAGGCGGCAAGGCCGGGCTTCGTCGTCGGGAACGCAACCTTCAGACCGGCCGACCAGCGCCGCATCTCCGCAACGGCCGCCGACGCCATCGCGGCTTCCAGGTCGAGCGCGAGAAGCGGGAGGAAGCCCGCCTGCGTCGCCGCCTCGATGTCCGCGCCGGATACGAGGTCGCGCGAGACGAAGCGGGACAGCGCCGGGCGCCACTGGCCGAGGATGGCCTTGCGGCTGAGGGCGTTGAAGGCCGCGATCTCTTCCGCCTCTTCCGTCCTGCCGAACAGGCGTGCGAGATGCTCCAGATCCTCGCCCGCCTTCAGGAGGATGGCCGTCGTCTGGATTTCGGCGACCTTGAACGGCGCCCTCGCCCATTGATCCGCCGGGTTCCAGCCGCAGTCGGCATAGGTATCCAACAGATGGATGAAGCGGCGATAGTCCTCGTCGCGCGGCCGCATGTCCGCATGCACATGGCCGATGTCCTTGCGCACCACGGGCGTCGTGGTGGTGGTCGGCACGCGCGCCATCGCCGCGTCCCAGGCCGGCGAGTTGTCGCTGCCGCTTTCCCAGGGATGCAGCAGCGCGACGAGGCCGGTCCCCTCCGGGTCGCGGGCGGCATACCACCAGCGATGCCATTTGAGTGCGGCAAGATAGAGCGCAAGCGTGCGCTCCCTTGCCCCCTCGTCCGCGGCGTCGTGCACCTGGCGAAGGGCAATGGCGAAGACCGGCGGCTGTGTTATCCCCGACGTCGGAATGCCGTGCTTCGTGCGCCAGACGGAGGGACCGGGAAAATAGGTGTCGCTCGGCTGGTGGAAGACGATGTGCGGGATCATGCCGTCGGCCCACTGGCCTTCGGCAAGGCGCTCCAGCTCGCGATAGGCCCGGTCGACGTCGTAGAGGGCAAAGCCCATCGCGACGAAGGCCGAATCCCAGTTCCACTGGAAAGGATAGAGACGGTCGGTGGGGACCGTATAACCGCCGCGGTCGTTCACGGCCAGGATGCGTCTGGCTTCTTGGATATGGTCTGTCATGGTCTGCTCTGATGTTTCTGTGTTCATGCCGCCGACGGCGGGTAGGACTTGCCGCTTTCCGGGGAAAGCCAGGTGATGCGGTTCCGGTCGGGCCTGAGGCCGATCACGTCACCGCTCCGGACCGCTTCGGACGGCGGCAGGACGACGCGGGCGGGCTGTCCCTGGATCGAGCCTGTCAGGAGGAGATGCGAGCCCATCGGCTCCGCCACCCTGACCTGCATCTCCAATCCGGCCTCGCGCGGCACAAGCGCCACGGCCTCGCCGCGAAGGCCGAGCACCACGCTGTCGCCGGCGCCCTGCGGCACGGACAATTGTTCCGTCCCCGCGGCCACATGGCCGCGCTCCACCGGCACGGTGATGAAGTTCATCGGCGGATTGCCGATGAAGCCGCCGACGAAGCGCGTGGCGGGATGGTTGTAGATCTCCACTGGATCACCCACCTGCTCGACCACGCCGCCGTGCATCACCGCGATGCGGTCGGAAAGGCCCATGGCCTCCGTCTGGTCGTGCGTCACGTAGATCGTCGTGGTGCCGGCCGCCTGCAGCACCGTCTTGAGCTCGGTGCGCATCTCCAGGCGCAGCAGCGCGTCGAGGTTGGAGAGCGGCTCGTCCATCAGCAGCACCTTCGGCTCGACGGCAAGCGCCCGGGCGACGGCCACGCGCTGGCGCTGGCCGCCCGAAAGCTTGTTCGGATAGCGGTCGAGATAGGGCTCGATGTGGAGAAGGCCGGCCGCCTTCTCGACCTGCTTCTTCACGCGTGCCTCGTCGGCCTTCTGCATGCGCAGGCCGAAGGCGACGTTCTCGTAGACGGTCATGTGCGGGAAGACGGCGTAGTTCTGGAAGACCATCGCAAGGCCGCGCTCCTTCGGCGGCAGGCCGATGATCGAGCGGTCGCCGATGCGGATATCGCCGGCGGTCGCGCTTTCGAGCCCGGCGATGATACGCAGGAGCGTGGTCTTGCCGCAGCCCGAAGGGCCGAGCAGGGAGACGAACTCGCCGTCGTTGATCGTCAGCGAGACCTCTTTCAGGGCCTCGAAGGCGCCGAAGGCCTTGCGGATGCGGTCTATGACAATATTGGCCATGGCTTGGTCCCGTTATTTCGAGGAAATGCCCCAGATCGCGAACAGGTAGCGCCTGACCGCGAAGATGAAGATGACCGAGGGGAGGATGAGAAGGAGGCCGCCCGCGAAGCGGTAGTGCATCGGGCTTTCCGACAGGACCGTCAGCAGGTAGGCCGTCAGCGTGCGGTTGCGTACCGTCAGGACGGAGGCCGCGAAGACCTCGTTCCATGAGATGACGAAGGCGAAGACGGCCGTGGCGACGATGCCCGGCAGCGCCAGCGGCGCCACCACCTTGAAGAAGGCCTGGAGGCGCGTGCAGCCGAACACCCAGGCGGCCTCCTCCAGTTCCCGCGGCACGCCGAGGAAGATGCCCTGCGTGACGAGCGCGGCGAAGGGCAGCGCCAGCACCGTGTGGATGAGGCCGACGCCGACGATCGTGTCGTAGAGCCCGAGCCGGATGAAGGAGACGGTGAGCGGCAGGGCCAGGATCGCGAGCGGAAAGGCGCGGGTGAGGAGAACGAGCAGCCTGTAGCCGTCCTTGCCGGGGAAGGTGTAGCGGGCGAGCGCATAGCCGGCGGGCGCACCGAGCAGGATCGACAGCGCCACGGTGATGCCGGCCGCGCCGAGCGAGTTGAGGAAGCTCTGGACGACGCCCTCGGTCTTCAAGAACAGGAGGAAAGGCTCGATCGACAGGCCGGTGGGCAGGCCGGTCTTCGGCCATTGGTAGACGCCCGTGCGCCCGCCGAGCGCGCCGATCGCCACCAGATAGATGGGAACGATGACCCAGGAGCAGAGCGCGGCGATGCCGCTCCAAAGAAGGAGTCGGCGCGAGGAGGAAAATCCCGCAGTCTTCGTGGCTGTGCTCATGGCAGGCGCTCCGGATCGACCTTGACGATCTTGAGATAGACGAGGGTGGCGGCAAGCGAGATGACCATGATGAGCACCGCATAGGCAGCGGCCACGCCATAGTTCTGGTTCTGGTTCTGCCAGGCATAGGCCTCGCCGACGAGGACCGGGAAATTGCGCCCGCCGAGCGCGTAGACGACGGCGAAGACCTCGAAGGCGAGAACCGTGCGCAGGATGAGCGCCGATTGCAGCGCCGGGCGGATGAGCGGCAGGGTGATGCGCCAGAAGCGCGTCCACGGGCCGGCGCCGAAGACCTCGGCCGCCTCGCGGAATTCCTTCGGCACCTGGTTGAGGCCGGCGACGATGATGACCATGACGATCGCCGTGCCGCGCCAGATCTCGGCGATCGCGATGCCGATGAAGAGCGCCACCGGCGTCTGGTAGGTGAGCCAGGCGGTCTGCCGCTCGATCAGCCCGAGGCCGAAGAGCAGCGAGTTGAGATAGCCGGTGTTCTGCAGGATCGCGAGCCAGACCATGCCGGCCGCAAGATCGGAGATGCCGAGCGGAATGGTCCAGATCCACAGGATCGTCTCGCGCCCCGCGCCGATCTTCGAGACCAGCGTGCCCATGGCAAGGGCGATGGCGATCTGCACGGGGATGACGGCGAGCGCCAGCAGGAACGTGTTCTGCACGGACCGGGCGAAATTGATGTCGCCCGCCATCGTGCGGATATTGGCAAGCGACGGCGCGCCGTTTTCCGACAGCGCGAGCCACACGGTCTGCACCAGCGGCACCACGAAGAGCAGGGCGAGAAAGGCGACGGATGGCAGTATCAGGGCATAGGGTAGCCAGGGGCGATCATTGGTCATGGGCTCTTGCCTCGCAGGACATGCAGCGCACCGCGAGCGGAGGCGGCCTCTGGCCCTCCGCCCCGGCAGGACGTCTGGGATGCGGCCGGGCACGAAGGCCCGGCCGCGGTTGCCTTGGGAGGCTTATTCCACCGGGCAGGCCCCATCGCTTGCGGCATCCGGCGCCCAGCAGGCCGCACCGGTGTCAGCCATCAGCTTGGCAAGCACGTCGCCCTGGGATTTCAGGACATCGGCGACCGGCTCGTTCTGCAGGACGATGCGCTGGAAGCTGTCCATGTAGACCTTGTTGAACTCGCCGCCCTTGTCGCCGAGGCCGACGGGAAGCAGCGAGATGACCGCATCCTCGGCCGACTGCGTCGCCTTGACCGCGCCGGCCAGAAGCGCGACGCCCGGATCGAGATCCGTCGGCAGGTCGATGTTGAGGGTCGGGAAGAAGCCGACATGCGTGGCGGTCAGGAGCTGCGTATCCGGTTTCGTCAGATGCTCGATGACGGCGGTCGCCCCGACCACATCCGGTGCGCCCTTGGGGATCGCAAGGCCGGCGATGACCGGCATGTATCCCCGCCCCTTCGAGCCGGCCGGCGCCGGGAAGACGACATAGTCGTCGGGCGCGGCGGAGATCGCGTTCTTGAGGCGCGCGACGTGGTCCCATGCGACCATCACTTCGCCCGCGGCGAGCGGCTCCTGCATGAAGTCGTAATTGGTGGAGTTCGGCGTCACGACCGACCAGAGCTCCTTGAACGTCTCCCAGCCGGCGACCGCATCGGCATTGCGGAAGGTCCGCACCACCCCTCCCGTGAAGGACGGATAGAAATAGCCCTCGAAATACCGCGCCATCAGCCCCTTCGGACCGGCCGGGAAACCGATCTGCGGCTGGCCCGTCGCCTCCTGCATCGCCTTGCCCCAGGCGATGAGCTGGTCGTAGGTCAGCGCCTTCACATCGGCGCCTTCCGGCAGGTATTGCAACGCATCCTTGTGGGCGGCCATCACATAGGTCGCCTGCAGCCAGGGAATGTACTGCTGGCTGGACTTGCCGAGCTTGCCGAGGTCGAGGAAGGACTGCGGCATGCCGGCTTCGGCCAGTTTAGCGGCCAGCGTGTCGAGCGGCTCCAGCGCGTCCTTGTCGGCGATGGGCGACAGCTCGCCGTGAAGCGCGCCGACGAGGCTGATCGTGTGCTTGCCGGCCTGGCGCTCGGCTTCCATGCGCACGGCAAATTGCGGCGGCTCCTCAACGATGTAATCGACCGGGGCGTCAAGCCCCTTGAGAATCTCCTCGCGGACGACCGTCGCCTCCTCGATCGGGCGGAGCTGCGTGGAGAGAAAGACCGTCTGGGCGAGCGACGGCGAAGCGAGCGCCGCAACGATCGTGGCCAGGATTCCAAATGACAGCAATCGTTTCATGTTCTCCTCCTTATCAACGATGTGAATGTGCTCAGCGCGTCAGCGCGCTGCGGCGATGGCTCTCGCGATCGACGAATTCGATGCCATGCAGCTCCTGCAGGGTTTCTGCCGGCTCGCCGGCAATGGCGCGCAGCAGGAGCGAGGCGAAGTTCGCGCCGAGATTCTCCCCCGTCATGCGCATGGTCGACAGCGGCGGACTGGTGAACGCGCCCATCGGCAGGTCGTCGTGCGCGACGACGTCGACCGCCGCGCCGCCCTCCACTTCGCGCAGCGCCCGGAGCGCGCCGATCGCCATTTCGTCCGTCGCGCAGACGAGCGCGGTCGGCCGATCGGGCCGGCCGAGCAATTCGAGCGCCGCCCGGTAGCCGCCCTGCTCTATCGGCACGCCCTCGGCGCAAAGATCGGCGTCAAGGCCGAGCTCCTCCATGGCCGCCTGCCAGCCGCAGCGCCGGACATGGGCGAAATAGTATTCCTGCGGCCCGGCGATATGGCCGATGCGGCGATGGCCGACGGCGTGAAAGCGCATCGTTGCCCGGTGAAAGCCGGCAAAGCCGTCGCCATCGATGAAGGGATGGGGCACGGGCGATTCCGTCCGACCGTTGGTCACGAAGGGAATGCCTCGCGACTGCAGGAATTCGACGCGCTCGTCCTGTCGCCTGGTTCGCACGAGAAGCATGGCGTCGACGCGGCGGCCATCGACGAAGCGCTGGCAGAGTTCCAGTTCGCTTTCGCCACGCGGGACCGGGGCGATCACCAGGTTGAGGCCCGCATTGGCCAGGTGCTCGGCGCAGCCCGTCAGCATGTCCAGGAAGTGCGGCGGGCCGATATGGCCAGGATCGCTCGGCAGCGGAACGGCGACCAGCTCGGCCCGCTGCTTGCGCAGCCGGCGCGCCCAGGCATTCGGGTGGTATCCGGCTTTCTCGGCGGCCAGGCGCACGCGCTCCCGCGTGGCGGCAGACACATCGGGATAGCCGTCCAGGGCCCGCGAAACCGTTGTGATCGACAGGCCGAGAGCCTTCGCAAGTTGCTTGATGTTGGACATGCCATTCCTCCCGATGGCCTATTTGATTCCCCAAAACGTTTTGGACGTCAAGCCCAAAACGTTTTGGGGAATTGGCGATGCGCTTCGCCGCGGTCTTCCATATCGAAGGAGGCGGTCGGCGCCGTCCTCCTCTACCTTCTGCACGATGCGGGGCTGATGCGGCATGTCGATCGACTACATCGTCGAGCGCATCGGGATCGACCCTGTGGCGCTGGGCTCGGACTTCGACGGCACGGTCATTTCGGACGACATGAAGGACGCCGCCGACCTGCGACCACGATGACGTTCTCGCGCATGCCGCGCAGAGCCGGATCAAGGTGCCCTATCTGGACTACGGCCAGGTCTCGTTCTTCGGTACCGCCCTGCGGCTTTCGCCGACAGGCCGTTCCAACGCCGCACGGTGCACGAAAACTCGATCAGCGTCGGCCTGCGCGAGGTTGCCACACACGGCCGGGGCCTGTGCTGGCTGCCCCGAGATGCTCGTGAAGGAAAATCTTGCCGAACAGCGCCACGACGCCTCAGGCTTGAGCCTTGATGGTCATGCGACCATAGGCAACGAGGCCGAAGCCGGTCGCATACATCAAAAGGCCGAACAATGCCGGCGGTACGGCCACTTCCGGCGAGTGCATCATGGTGATTGCGAGAACCATGCCGATCGCCGCGTTTCGAATGCTGATCGAAAGGGTCACCGTGACGGCCTCGGCAGCAGACAGGCCAAGCACCCGTGAACCCAGCAAACCGAGGGCGATCGCGCAGAAAACCAGGGCGATGACCGCCGGCCCCGCATTGACGAGAATCTCCAGCCATCGCTCATACACCGAAATACCGATTCCGACGATCAGTGCCACCAGCACCACCAGGCCAAAGGCGCCGACCAGCTTTTCCGCACGGACGGCAAGAGCGGGGGCCTTGTGCCGGATCCCCATGCCGACGATCACGGGAAACAGGATGATCGTGATCATCACCCCGATCGTGCGCAGCACGGGGAGGTAGATGCGGGCATCGCCGTCACTCAGGCGTTCGATCGCGAAATTGGCGAAAAGCGGCAGCGTCGCAATCGCGACCAGACTGCCGACGGCACTCAACGCGATCGACAACGCCAGGTCCCCCCGCGCGAGGTAGGAAAACAGGCTGGACGTGGTGCCGATCGGGCAAGCGGCAACGATAACGAGACCGACCGCGATTTCCGGCGGCAGGCCCATGAGCACGGCAAGCGACAGACCCACCAGCGGAAGAAGCAGGAGCGCGGCCGCGATGCCCCAGATCAGGGCCTTCGGCCGCATGGCCACGCGGTGGAAATCAACGGGGGCGAGCGTCATGCCGATGCCCGTCATGATGATGAAGACGGCAACCGGCAGGCCGATGTCGATGAGGACGGACTGTTCCATGCGACTGCTCTTTCCAACAGAGGCGTTACGGTCCCGCCCGGCCGCCTAGCTTTGATCCATCGGCCCCCGGAATGCAACCGGCCTGTGTCGCGCATCCCGGCCGGCACGCCGCCGCCCGCCGCCGCCATCATGGTGACGGCAAGGCCACCGAGCAGCGTGCGCTCCGGCCGCGCCCGGCCGCGCACGAGCGCAAGGCCGATGCCCGCCGAGACGGTGAAGGCGCCGGCCGCCGCGCCGATGGAGAAAAGGACCGGATCGAGCGCCGTCGTCGAGACGACAACAAGCAGCACGGCGATCGTCGCCCCGCGCGAAACACCGAGGGCCTCCGGCGCGGCGAGCGGATTGGAGGTGCGGCCGAGACCCGGGTTTCCTTTACCGCCATTGCGCTCATGAAAGCCTGCCCCAAATATGATGAATTCCTTCATATTTTCGCGGGCGCCGCCTGACAAGCCCAATAGCAGACGCCCGGCGCGGGGGCTCCAGCCTCCCCGCAGGTGGCATTCTGTACGGGCGTGGGAACAGGCCTTCGGCCACGTCATCAAGGAGAATGCCGGTGGCGGTTTCCTTTATCGCAGGCGTCCAGCGATTTTGAGGAAAGATGGGATCAGCCTTGCCATGGCCGGTCACGGCCATCGGGATCATCTTGCTGCTTGTACTTGCTCGTCAGTCGTCCGCGGCTGCCCGGAGGTAAGCCCTCGACAAGAGGCGGGCCTCCTCGCGAAATCTGCTGAGCACCTCGGGCCCTGAAGCCAAGGCGCCGAAGCTTCCGCGAGAGAGCCCGGCAAGGGCTGACAGAAGCGTGAAGGCGACCCGCCCGAAATCGCCGTATCTTGCATCGGAGGCGTTTTCGAGCCCCCTTACGACAGCCGTTTCCAGCCGCTTGTAGACACCTGCGGACAATCGGAACTGATCTATCGCGCCGGCGACCCGGTAAAGAGCGGTCGTTGCATCGGGACGCGCGATCTTCACGGAGACATAGGCATCGGCGATGCTGTCGGCGAGATCGGAAAGTGGTCGTTTGGCCCCGTCGGCGCTGACGCGCTCGATCGCCTCGGCCATGTCCTCGAAATGGCGCAGCAGGATCGCATAGAGCAGCGCATCCTTGTTCGGGAAATACTGGTAGAGCGTGCCGACCGAAACCCCGGCGCGCTCTGCCACCCGTGTCGTCGTCAGCCGTGCCAGACCCTCCGAGAGCAAAACCTGAATAGCAGCCTCGTGAATGGCTTCGATAGTCGCGCCAGCGCGCGCCTGGACAGGCGGTTTTCGTGGCTGGAGTCGTTGAGGAACGGCGCTTTCCAAATGCGAATACCGAAGTGAAGGATTGTTCAGTTATATTGACGACATCACCTGCTGGTCAAGCGCGGCGTCCGGAGCGACGGGCAACGACAGCCTCCAGCGATGGCGTGCAAAGCTCGGTTTCAGGTCGCGGCAAGCAAAGGACAACGAGATGATCGATGATATCAAAGGTTGGAGTGGACCCCGGATGACCCGCAGGCGGTTCCTGGTGTCCGCCGCCGGTGCAGCCGCCGTCACATCCGCGCCCGCGCTGTCGATGACGGCTTCCAAGGCGATGGCCCAGGCGCCCCGTGTCCTCAAGTTCAGCGATCATGAGCCGCTCGGCGGAATGCGAACCCGTTTCCTCAAGGACGTCGTGTTTCCGGCGATCGAGGCGGAATCGAACGGACGCCTCAAGATCGAGGATCACTGGAACGGCGAGATCGCCGCAGCCTATGACGCACTCGGCGCCGTGACCGATGGAACCACCGACATCGGCACCGTCGTGCCGGAATACACCGCAAGGCAGCTGCCGCTGCACCAGATATTCAAGAGTTTCATCACTGGTCCGGTCGGCGGCCGGCAGATCGATTTCTTCGAGCGCGTCTATGCGGAAGTCCCCGCCTTCCCGGCGGAGCTGGACAAGAACAACATCGTCCAGATCTATTTCGGCACGGGATATCCGGTGGCGTTTTTCCGCAACGCGCCCATGGCCGGCCTGGAAGACCTGCGGGGTGGCAAGTGGCGATCCGCCAGCTTCTGGCATCTGGATTTCCTCAAGAACACCGGGGCTATGCCCGTGACCATGCACTGGGGACCGGAAATCCCCGCCGCCTTGAAGGCGAAGGAACTGGATGGCCTCATGGTGAACGTCGACAGCGGCTACATGCTGAAAGTTCACGAAACAGCACCACATGTGCTGGTTTCAAGGGATTTGTGGTTAGGCCATGTCTACATCCTGTCCATGAACAAGGATGTCTGGAACAGCCTTGCGCAGGAAGACAGGAACGCCATCCGTCGTGCCGCCAGAAGCTCCTACCAGACACTGGGTGCTGCCATGGACAAGAGCTTCGACGCGCAGCTGGAGGACCTGAGGAAGGCCGGTGCGACCGTACGGATCCTTGAACCTGCGGAGGTGCGGCAGTTCCAGGCAGCCACCCGGTACAAGGAGGTGCAGGCCGCTTGGGCAGGAGAACAAAAGGGACAGGGCGTTGCGGACGCCGACGTCGTTGTCGGGAAGGTCACGTCAGTTATGGACGATTTTGTCGGGTGAGCGCTCGCCGGAGCCGAAAACCTCCCAAGGACGTCATAGCCCTGCCCTGAGCGGGAGTTCGCGTCAACCACCGCGGCGAAGCAATAGGCGATGAGATGATGACGACCGCCGTGCCGCGGAAGTGGAGCTAGCGATCGAGGTCGGCATGATCGAGCCCGAAGTGGTCCAGCACCAATTGAAGATTACGATGGTTGGACTTGAAATAGACGTCGAAGACGTCGCCAAGCACCGGCACGCTTCCCGCAACCGTGTCGAACCCGACATTGAACAGCATCCTGACGAGCTTGTCATTCGGGACGCCGAGACGACGCGCCTCATTGACGATGACGAGGCTGACGGCGGCTGCGGCAAAATCGCCGATGCCGGGGATCAGGCCCAGGACTGAATCCGCCCCAAGCGAGACCCGCGTGCCGGGAATGCGCAGCGCCGTATCCATCAGCCGTGCCAAGCCGCGCATCCTCCGGAGGCGTGCCAGTCGTTCGATCGGTAGATTATGTTTGTTCATCGCCCACCTGTACTCTGTGTAGGTAGTCCTGCCAGCCCGCCGTTTCCAGCTGACCGCAATGGCATGAGCCGGCACGAGGCACATCACCGCCATGAATTCCGGAGATCGCACCGACCTTTGGATGGCTTTGCAGACTACGCCTCCTTCCGCTTCAGCGTCCCTGGCTTTTCGCCATCGGGAAGGAACGGTTTCCGGATGAAGACCACTCGCTCGGGAAGCTGCTCCGGAGACGGCCATCGTTCGGCGACCTCCTGCGCGCGGTCAAAGCCGTTGCGGTCGCCCGGCATCTGGATATCGGTGAACATCAGGACGAAAGCAGCCCGATGCCGTTCCAACCGGGCGACGGCCTTCGCGACATCCGTTGCTTCGAGCGCGCGCGCCATCGACAGGCTGAGGACGTCGTCTAGCTTACAGCAAACAACCGGATTCGTTTCATCGAGGTCAAACGATCTGCTTGATGAAGCTCTCCAACATGGTTTTCAGGCGCTGGGCATCCTCGTTGCCATAGCTGTCCTCGACCTTGGCCTCATGCTCCTCGACCCGCTTGTTTTGCGACGCAAGCA